>QIKQ01000169.1 GCA_003233075.1 Gammaproteobacteria bacterium | reverse complement strand
CACTTCAGAACCGCCTTCGGCGTTTCATCAAGTACTTACTGAACCAGCTTCGCAGGTTCTGGTCGTAAGACCATCGTGGTCAAAAGCCGGGAAAGAATTAAATATAAGAATAAATACACGACAGAAATGATAGAACAATTTGTTATAAAATTGTGATTGAGATTAGCTCCTCCCGGCTCTGAAGAGCCGGGCTACAATTCGTTTTTTTTTGATATCAAAACAAAATTAATGTGTTAAAATACTTTTTTTACACAATTAATGACTTGTCGGATTAGCGGACAATCACTAAGATCTTTTTATTCTAAAGTTAAATTTATTAATCGAGTTAATAATTTATGACATACGTAGTAGTTGAAAGCTGCATCAAATGCAAATACACTGATTGTGTCGAAGTTTGCCCTGTTGATTGCTTCTACGAAGGACCCAATTTTTTAGTGATTGACCCAGAAGAATGCATCGACTGCAGCTTGTGTGAGCCAGAATGTCCGGTCAACGCAATATACGCCGAAGATGAAATTCCTGCCGGACAAGAACATTTTCTTAAACTTAATGAAGAATTATCACAATTAGAATCTTGGCATGTTATTACTGAAATGAAAGATGCGCCAGCTGATGCAGACGATTGGAAAGAAAAAACGGGCAAATTAGATCTTCTCGAACGCTAAATTCAGTAAAGGGTACCTCTAAAAATTAGTAATTTTGTTCTCAGGCAAGGCAGAGGACTTTTTAAAAGCGCAGTTTACACGCAGTTTATCGCTGCGCGACCCCGCATTTTAAAAAGTCCGACAACGCCGCCTGAGGGCAAAAGAGCAATTTTTAGAGTGTCCTAAAGAGTAAAGACACAAATCCCAAGGAGTAAAATAAGCCTTGCCCTATAGCACACTCACTAAGAACGCTGCCATTAGCCTAATTCCTTATGCGCATGACCCATGCGATTGCTTGGTCCGCTTTATTCTGGATAAATACCAACATCAATTACCTGTACTCGATTCACTTACCGTCATTATCGAAGAGCCCTCGCAAAGCAGCTTGCTCCGTAAGCAAATCAGCAGTGAAATAGATAAACTTGGTTTTCAAGCTTTGCTAGGTTTAGAATTCATTACCTTAAAAGATTGGGCACTCAATCAGGCCAGTACACAAGAGTCAGAAATAATTCATCATGGCCGTGAATTACTATTAATAGAAGCACTCAAGGAATTCCCAGACCTTTTAAATGATTCCGACCCTTGGCGTCTATGCGAAACCCTCTTAAGTTTTTTTGACGAACTCAGTTTAAATCAAATCGAATTAGATTCTGATTACTCTAGTTTTAATCAACGCATTTTAGACGCATACCATTTGCCAGAACAACTTATTCCACACTGCATGAATGAAACTAAAATTGTACATACGCTTTGGAATGCATGGCGAGCACAACTCAAAGAACTTAATTTAATCGATTTCAACCAATATTACGCTCAACAATTAACAATAATTGCGAATAACAAGACAAGCCTAAATGATTTAATCTTCCTCGGTGTCTCCAGTTATTCTCAATCCGAAAATTATTTTATTGCAAAGTTATTAGAAGACAGCCGAGCCAATGTGTTTATTAATATAAGCATTCCTGAAGTTCAAGTATGGCCAAACACTAAAGCAGAATTACTAGCAAAACAATTACTCATCGAGTTGAGCTTTGATGATTGTGGATGCCCTCAAACACAATTTTTTGATCAAGTCTTCCAACAGCAGGAGCCGCAATTTAAAGACCGCGCCATGTCCTTTGCAAAGCATTGTCCAGCGAGTCCTATTGCAAATCAATTATCTATATTCACTGCCCGTAGTTTTGAGCAAGAAGCCCAAGCAATTGAAATACAAATTCGCTTGTGGATTAAACACGACATTAAATCTATCGGAATCATAGTCGAAAACCGAAAATTAGCTCGCCGTCTTCGCGCCTTATTAGAGCGCTCACGAATTCACGTGCACGATTTAGCCGGATGGACTTTATCTTCCACTAGCGCTGCAACAGTCGTAGAGCGTTGGTTGGAATGTCTCGAATCAAATTTTGCCTATCAAGCCTTTTTAGATTTGTTAAAATCACCCTTCGTAAATCTTGTTGAAAACCGAGAATTATTTGAAACACTGATTTATCGTTTAGAACACGATATCATTATTCAACAAAATGTAGGCGTCAATCTAGATGACTATATCGCACATTTGGAAATACGCAGTAAAAAACTTGGCTGGAAGCCTGGCAGTACTAAAGCACTTAAAGACATTCTTAAAATATTTAAATCTCTGCAAAAAAACATGCTGCCCTATTTAAGTCATAAAGCTGTCTCGGTATACGAGCTAGTAGAAAATTTTATCAAAAGCCTAGATGCCATAGGCATACTCGATAAATTTCGTCTAGACGATGCTGGCATTCAATTACTCGAAACGTTACAACTACTCAAATCAACCGCACAGAACATTAATATAAAGCTAAATTGGTCTGACTTTCGACAATGGATTTCACAAACTTTAGAACATGCTCACTACAAGCCCAAAGTTGAATCTAGAACTGTGAGTTTACTGACGCTAGCGCAAAGCAAGCTAATGAAATTTGAACGAATTATTATTGCCTCAAATGAACAAAGTTTATTTCCCGGTCAAGCCAGTTTATCCCCTTATTTTAATCATCAAGTTCGTGCCGAATTAGGGCTAAAAACTTGGCATGATTATGCGGCTGATCAATTTAGCGATTATCGACGATTACTTGAAGCCGTCGATTATAAGCCTAATATTTCAGACAGTACTGTATTGTATGACTTCAAGATTCTGCTAACACGAACTTCTGAAAATGAAGGCGAAGAAGTTCCTGCCTCTCCTTGGTTAGAGGCGATACAATCATTTCATCAATTAGCCTATAATGATAATCTCGAAAATAATTTTCTTGATGAAGCCTGCTTACATCTTCGTACCGACAATCGAACACAGCCTGACATAATAAAACTTAAACCCAGCCACGGTAGCACTGTTGTTGTGAAGGATTATGGATTACCAGAGACACTATCGGTAAGTAATCACCAGCAGCTAATAAATTGTCCCTATCAATTCTTTTGCGCGACCAGTTTGAAATTGAAACCATCTGAAGAAGTAAGAGATCAACTTTCTAAACTTGACTATGGGCATAGAGTACATCTTTGCTTACAAGCATTTCATTCTAATCTCGAATCTTACTCTGGGCCCTTTGCAGAAAAGCTTACGGAACTAAATCGATCAGATGCTATCAGCCTATTATTTGAAATCTCAGATGAAGTTTTTGCCAAAGATATCGAAAATAATTTCCAACATAATGTTTGGCTATCACTCTGGAAAAAACGCATACCTGATTATGTTGATTGGCAAATTAAACACGCAGAAAATCACGACATTAAAAACAGCGAAGAATATCGTACCATAGCCCTGACAGAATCTGTCGCCATTAAGGGCATTATTGATCGAGTTGATATTGATGAAAATAATCAAAATTGTCTTATTGATTACAAAACTGGAGCACCACCGAGCAAACAAGACGTACTCAATGGCGAGTCGATTCAACTGCTAAGTTATGCCTTACTTTACGATAAAGTAGCAAGCATCGAGTATTTACGCTTAAGCAACTTAGGTGCGAAATCAGTCGTACGCCTCGAAGCTGACACATTAACGCAAGCTGCCGAACAAACTCATGATCGATTAATGACAATGATTAAACAATTAAGTGAAGGTCAGGCAATGCATGCCTGGGGAGACACAAATACTTGTCGTTTATGTGATATGTCTGGTATTTGTCGACAACAAAGTTGGATCACGGAATGAATACGATGACGGCTATTTGTTTTTGGACATTAAAAAAGGCAGTCTTACGACCGCCTTATCCGATAAGCAATTCCAAGCCAATACAATTCCGTATGTTAGTGCGTCCTTATAAATCCTTTTTTTCCTTCCATGTTAGGCGGATCCATTGTTACCCCATGAGCAAAAAATTGCAAACGCAGTAAAATTTAGAAACACATGCACAATTTTATTTTTAACTATTTTTTATTGCTTAATCAAATACTTATTTTTTAGTGCTTACTTTTTGTAGGACGTGTCCTACAAAGATTTCCGACCTGGATTACGCAAGAATTAATATGTAAGAATGATATTTAACAAATTACTTTGAATTTATTAGTTACCTGACTAAATACATTCATAAATTCTACAAAGATGGTGTTCGAAATATGCAAAATCAGATCTTAGCCACAGACCCAAACGCCAATGTGAGTGTTCAAGCCTCAGCCGGCACAGGCAAAACATGGATGCTCATTACTCGAATTCTTAAATTGTTATTAAGCGACGTTGAACCTGGAAGATTATTAGCATTAACCTTTACGCGTAAAGCGGCTGCAGAAATGCTCAGCCGTTTAAATGAACAAGCCCGTCACTGGGCTAGCGCAGATGAAAAAGAACTGAAACATATATTAGAACAAATTGGACTTAAGTCTAATCCACAGTTGATTGAAAAAACACGCTCATTGTATGAAAAACTATTACACACAGCTTACCCTATCCGCGTATCAACCTTTCACGCCTTCGCTCAAGATTTATTATTACGTTTCCCTCTTGAAGCGGAGATTCCTCCCGGCTTCGAACTACTCAATAATGGCTACGAAATCGAAATAGAAGCTTGGAACCGACTTCAGGACAATTTACAAACTGAAAAAAACTCAGCCTCAGAAAAACAATTACAATACTTATTCGATCAATGCGGTTCAGCTGAAGGCACCAAAAAGCTACTCAATTTATTTTTAAATGCACGCATCGATTGGTGGGCCTATATTCAAAATCAATCTAACGGAATTGAATACGCAAGAGCTCAGCTAGAACAATTGTTGCTCATCAAACAATTTAGCTCATTAAGTGTTAATGAATATCTGCAATCATTCTTCGATAAGCAGTTCACCACTCTCCTTAAGCGACTAAGCACTTACCTGCAACGCCACAATAAGGCTAACGAGAAAAAACGAATTAATAATATTTCCATAGCAACAAGTCTAAATTATGATTACCAAACACGATTTAGTGCAAGTTGTAACGCCTTGTTCAAAGCAGGTGATAGCGAGCCGTTTAAGGTGAGCAAAACTTTGGAAACATCAATTGGTGAAACGGATTTAGAGGACTTTTATGATGTACTTGCAGAACTAATTCCACAAGTAGAGCAAGCACGAGATCTACATGAACGACTCAAAATATATCATTTATCCTTTAGTTGGTTTCAAGTAGGAGCACGATATTTAGCCGAGTTTCAGAAAATAAAAACGGAACGTCGTGTATTAGATTATAGTGATTTAGAATGGAAGGCTTATCAGCTGTTAAATCATTCAAATAATGCTCATTGGGTACAATACAAACTGGACCAAAGAATTGATCATCTTTTAGTTGATGAGTTTCAGGATACCAATCCAAGTCAATGGCATATGTTGCTGCCATTGCTTTCTGAAATGGCTACTTCACAAAATGAACTAGCAAGAAGTGCTTTTATCGTTGGCGACAAAAAACAGTCTATTTACCAATTTCGTCGAGCTAACCCAAAACTACTTGATGAGGCAAGCGCTTGGTTAACATCTAATTTAAACGCCACAAGCTATCAATTGGCATCCTCCAGACGTTCTTCACCCGCCATTATTAATTTAGTAAACCAAGTTTTCGAAAATAACTCAACTCTAGCCGATTTCGAAAAACACACGACTCATTTGAGTGACTTATACGGTAAAGTTGAAATATTAACTGTTTTTTCTGAACCTGACAATAAACCTGAGCCAACTCAATTCAGAAATCCGCTGATCGAAGCTCGAAATTCTCGCGACCAAGATCGTTATCGCCTCGAAGCCGATGCAGTGGTCGCTAAAATTAAAGAATTTATAAATAAGAAAGTTTCAATTAGCAGCAATAATAAAATTCGAGCCGCACAATACTCAGATATTCTAATATTAATGCGCAAGCGCACACATGTTTTCTTTTTCGAAAAAGCGCTGACAGTCGCTAAAATTCCCTTTATTGGTGTGCACGGAGGCGCTTTATTAGATTGCCTCGAAGTCAAAGACTTGTGCGCCTTACTAAGCATCCTGATTAATCCTTATGATAATTTACTCTTAGCGCAAGTGCTACGCTCGCCAATATTTAATTTTACTGAACTAGAGTTACTAGACATCGCAGCAAACGCCTCTACAAGCTGGTATCATTTTCTTGATGAGTCCACACTCGTAAATTCCAATTCACGTTACAGTACCTGCTTCAAGCAACTTAAATATTGGCGTCAATTAGCTGGATCATTGCCGGTGCACGACTTGTTGGATCAACTGTATTTTCAATCTAATATAGTTGCGCGCTATGAGAAAGTATTTCCCGACGCACTCAAACCTCGTTTACGGGCTAATTTTGCTAAGTTTATTGATTTAGCACTCGATATGGACAGTGGACGTTATCCGAGTGTACCTCGGTTCATAGAATACATTAAAACCCTGAGACAAAATCCGCTGGACGCTCCCAATAGTCCACCTCTACTCGATGAATCCAATCGAGTACGGCTTCTAACTGTACATTCAGCCAAAGGCTTAGAGTCGCCGATTGTTTTTTTAATCGATACCTGCGAGCAAAATACTCCAAACACTAGTTTTAAGTTATGCATCAACTGGCCGAGTTCGCAATCTGCGCCGAGTCAGTTTTTTACCTACCCGACTAATTTAAAAGAAAACAGTTTTGTGCAAAGGGCAACCGCACCACAAGCAGAAATCTTAAAACAAGAGGAAGCCAATTTACTCTATGTTGCTTTAACACGTGCAAAACAATTTTTAATTATTTCAGGCAGTCAGGGCGTTCGACAAAAAAACCTAGGCTGGTTTGGACAAATTTCTGAAGCGCTCAATACTCTCAATCAAAATACTGAATCTGATAGCATCTATGAATTCGGTACAGAGCCTAAAATTACTTTAAACTCTAATTCTATAAAGTCTGAAATATCTAATGTTAATATTGATTGGTCAACACTGCTAGAAAGTCAAACACAGGAATTCAATTTCGAAGAACCCCCTAATTCTTTAGATCTAAAACAAGAGCAAGTTGAAATAGATTATTCAAGTCATCAACATGTCTCAGCAATTACTGCTGGCGACATTGCAATTGATGAAGAAGCGAGTTTACTTGGATTACTAGTACACCGAATTTTGGAATTAAAAACATCACAGAAAAATTCCAGTGAACAACAAATTAAAACACAAATATTAGCTGATGCGCGTTTATGTTGTTCCAGTGATGAAATGAGCTTAGCTTGGAAAATGGCAATAAATACTCTTAATAATAAGCAGTTTGCAAACTACTTCGACGCAAAATTATATGATCAAGCCTACAATGAAATGCCAATTTGTTTTTTTAAAAATAAAAAATGGATAAACGGTATTATTGACCGACTAGTCATCGCGGGAAATCAGATTCATATCGTAGATTATAAATCACATCAATTTCACAGAGGTGAAAAAGCCGAGACGGTAGCACAGCATTATCGCGATCAACTTTATAATTACCGAGTGGGGATAAATAAAATCTGGCCTAGCAGCAACATCACTAGCACGATATTATTTACTGAAATTGGCGAAGCCTATCATTTTGACGACAATGAATAGTGGATTTGAGTATCGAGGAGAGATTAACCATAGAGACAAGGCATGCCTCACTGCTGTCCCACAAATATTAAGTTCCGATGTGTAGCCAGTTATCGAGAAATCAGCTTGCACTCAACCTTGC
>QIKQ01000279.1 GCA_003233075.1 Gammaproteobacteria bacterium | reverse complement strand
TGAAACTAAAAAGGAAAAAGTTGGAAAGTTTTATAAAAAGCTACTGGTCTTTGAATTGGTGCTGCAGAAACAAGAAGCACGAATGCATCAGAGTAGAGGCGCAGCAAATTAAACAAGCACAGTAGAGTTCAACTGATTAATTTAGGTTTAAGTCAGTACCTAAATCCAACAGTCGTATGCATTTCATGCGAACAAGGCAAATGCTACAAGACCAAGTAAATTACCCCCAAATTTTAAGTGTCTGAAGTGACACACAATCGGCACGATATGTGTATTTAATTATCTTAAGGATTGGGGAGAGAAGAGACCGGACCTTATTATGGAAGGAAGTAGTACGGGGGGTTCGGGCAGTAAAAAAGCGAGTTCAGTACAGGCTGAACTCGCTTTTTAATTTCAGCAAAGGATCAGGTCTACTTTTTTGAGAAGTTTGTCATCTCAATTATTAATTTATTGGGTGACTTCACTAAAAAGTAGACCTAGGCCCTTCGCCTAAGTCATTGCACGAATATGTTTATTCAATCGGCTTTTTTGTCTAGCGGCTTTATTTTGATGAATGAGGCCTTTACCAGACATTCGATCAATAATAGGAGCTGCTTCCTTGTAGGCAGTTTCAGCCGCAGCCTTATCACCAGAGGCGATTGCTTTGAGAGTATTCTTAATATAGGTACGCATCATCGAGCGGGCGCCAGTGTTGCGTTGACGTCGTTTCTCGTTCTGACGAGCTCGTTTTTTAGCTTGCGCTGAATTTGCCAATGGTCTAACTCCTGCTTAAATTACATTACCCGAAAAGTGTCGTAATATGCGGATATTTGGCATAAATGTCAAGCATTTCGAGCAAATAATGCCTAATAAAGCCACAGACCTGTCTTATGTGGGTGTGTAGAGTGTAGATCATTGGATTAATTTTAAAAGCCTAGTGCAATTAGTGTATATTCTGTTTCTTTTTGTGTTGTAAGAAGGCCATTATGTCGCGGAAACTTTTTAGATCCACTGCTGTTGTCAGCTTTATGACGTTTTTGTCTCGTATCCTAGGATTGGTACGCGACATAATTACAGCAGCTTATTTTGGTGCTTCGGCCGGAATGGATGCTTTTCTGGTCGCCTTTAAGATACCCAATTTTTTTCGACGTCTTACTGGTGAGGCCTCTTTCGCCTACGCTTTTGTACCGGTACTGACTGAGTATAAATCGAATAAAACACACGAAGAAGTTCAAGAATTTGTTGATCGAATGGCTGGCTCATTTGCCAGTTTTTTATTTTTATTAACACTAATTGGCGTAGTCGCGGCACCAATTCTTATCATGGTATTTGCCCCTACCTGGTACGGTTCTCATCCTGAAAAATACGATTTAGCCGTGGCGATGTTGGTCCTCACTTTTCCCTATGTTTTATTTATCTCACTGACAGCCTTCGCAGGTGGAATACTAAACGCCTATGGAAAATTTGCCGTACCGGCATTTACACCGGTATTGCTAAATGTCTGCATTATAACTGCGGCGATTTTCTTGTCACCTTACATGGATAATAAAATAACGTCGTTAGCCTGGGGTGTTTTCATTGCCGGCATCGTGCAACTGTTATTTCAAATACCCTATCTAATAAAAATTAATCTACTGCCAAAACCCAAGTGGGGTTGGAAAGATAGTGGCGTAAGACGAGTTTTGAAATTATTGGGCCCGACTATCATTAGTTCATCGGTGATGCAAATAAGTTTACTCATTGACTTGTGGTTAGCAACGGCGTTAGTCACGGGCAGTGTGAGTTGGCTGTATTATGCTGATCGCTTAGTTGAGTTTCCTTTAGGCGTATTTGGAATTGCATTAGCAACCGTAGTATTACCGGCTTTATCAAGAAGTTATTCAGAAAAATCAGAACAAAAATTTAACAGCACCCTGGATTGGTCATTGCGTTGGGTGATGATAATTAGTATTCCTTCTATGGTTGGATTGATGGTTTTAGCGGGGCCGCTTATTACCACGGTTTTTTATCGCGGCGAGTTTACGGCAGAACATGTATTAATGACCACCTGGGCACTCATTGCTTATAGCGTTGGTTTACTTGGTTTTATTATGGTGAAAGTCTTAGCGACTGGATTTTTCTCGCGCCAGGATACCAAAACACCCATGCGGGTCGCTGTTCGATCTTTATATACCAAGGTTATTTTAAGTTTCATATTTTTGGCAATACTCGTTGATTGGAATTACCAGGCTTCGCATTTAGGATTGGCGTTGGCGACGGCAATTGGATCATTGATTAATGCGGCATATCTTTATTGGAGTTTGCGTCAGCAAAAAATTTATACGCCAGGCAAGGGCTGGTTTCGAGACATGTTTCGAATTTTATTCGCCTCAGCGGTAATGGGTGGCATACTTTATTGGATCAGTCCTGAGCTGCAAATCTGGTTAGATTGGAATATTTGGAATCGTGTATTCTATGTTTTACTTTTTGTGGCTACAGGAATAGTTGCGTTTCTTGTAACCGCGCTATTATCTGGTTTACGACCTTGGCGTTGGAAATCAGGTATCAGTTAATTTTCAGTTCATATGGATTGTTTGAGATTAAAAACGATATGCGTTTAATTCGTGGTACAAAAAGTTTACTAGCAAGGCACAGACCCTGTGTCGCCACTATTGGTAATTTTGATGGTGTTCACTTAGGACATCAAGCGGTATTGACTCAGTTGTCAGAAAAAGCAATTGAACTTAATTTGGCAGCGACTGTGATTATTTTTGAGCCTCAACCTCAGGAATTTTTTGCAGCCAATAATGCACCGGCAAGAATTACTCGGTTTAGGGAAAAGTATTTAGCTCTTGGTCGGTTTTCAATTGATTATGTATTAGCGTTAAATTTCAATCGCAATCTTGCTGAGTTTAGTCCTGAAAAATTTATTCAGAAAGTGTTAGTTGATGGCTTAGGCGTAAAGTATTTAGTGGTGGGTGACGATTTTAGATTTGGCAAAGACCGGGCTGGCAATTTCAAGACTCTGCAATTAGCAGGCGATAATTTTGGTTTTCAAGTAGTGCATATGCAAACTTTTGTGGTCGACAATGCCAGAGTCAGCTCTACATTGATTCGTCAAGCTTTGGAGAAGGGCGATATGAGTTTGGCTAGCCTGTATTTAGGTCGAAATTATCGTATGAGTGGCCGAATTGCACATGGCCAAAAAAGAGGTCGTACCATTGGTTTTCCTACAGCGAACATATTTTTACGTCGCAAGACCACGCCGATAAGCGGCGTCTTCGCAGTTAAAATGTTTGGCTTAGATCGTGAGCCTATTGATGGCGTGGCCAATTTAGGTACTCGACCAACGGTTGATGGCACTCAAACCTTGCTTGAGGTTCATTTGTTTGATTTTGATCAAAACATTTATGGCAGGCATGTACAAATTGAATTCGTGAAAAAGCTGCGCGATGAGGCCAAATTTGATACATTTGATGCCTTGAAAGATCAAATAGCAAAAGATGTTATAGCGGCTAAACAATGTTTTTGAATATCTAATTTATTACCACTAGGAGTTAAGATTTAAAGTGACTGATTATAAAACTACCCTAAACTTACCTAAAACTGCATTTCCAATGAAAGCCAATCTGGCGCAGCGGGAACCGCAAATGCTAAAGCGATGGTATGAGCTAGACCTCAAAGCGCAACTAGATGCACAAGGTGAAGGGCGAAAAAAATTCATTCTGCACGATGGCCCGCCGTATGCGAATGGTGAAATTCATATCGGTCATGCTTTAAATAAAATTCTTAAAGACATTATTATCAAATCAAAATCCTTGTCAGGTTATTACGTGCCTTATATTCCTGGTTGGGATTGCCATGGTTTACCGATCGAACATCAAGTTGAAAAAAAGAAAGGTAAGGCAGGTCAGAAAATTGATTACGCACAGTTTCGACAAGCTTGTCGGGAATACGCCGGCAAACAAGTTAAAAAACAAATGGAAGGTTTTAAACGCCTTGGTATCATTGGCGACTGGGATCATCCTTATTTGACGATGGATTTTAAGTTTGAAGCAGATACGGTTCGTTCACTCGGGAAAATCATTAAAAATGGTCATCTAGATAAAGGTTATAAACCAGTTCACTGGTGCATCGATTGTCATTCAGCCTTGGCGGAAGCGGAAGTCGAGTATGAAGATCGCACCTCGCCCGCGATTGATGTGCGTTTTTATGTTAGCGATGTAAATGATTTATTAAAACGTATTACGACTCAAAACGGTAAAGAGGGCAAGGGAAAAGTCAGTCTCGTTATTTGGACAACGACGCCTTGGACCTTGCCTGCGAACCAAGCGGTTTGTTTAAACCCCGATGTGGATTATGCCTTGGTGCAAACCAAGGGTGTAGGCGAACACGGACAAGAGTTATTGATTTTAGCTGAGCCCATGTTAGCTGGCATTATGGCTCGATACGAATGCGAAGACTATGAAATTGTTTCGCAATGCAAGGGCCGCGATTTAGAAGGTTTAATGTTAAAGCACCCCTTTTATGAAAAAGAAGTGCCAGTCGTCCTTGGTGATCATGTCACCTTAGACACGGGTACGGGTGCAGTGCACACGGCTCCCGGCCATGGTCAAGAAGATTATGTGGTTGCTAATCGTTATGACTTAGAAGTGTATAACCCGGTTGGCGGTAATGGCGTCTTTTTAGAAGAAACGGAGTTGTTTGCTGGTGTGCATGTGTTTAAAGCCAATGATGCCGTATTAGAGGTCTTAAAATCAAAGTCGACACTAGTCCATTTGGAATCGATTAATCACAGTTACCCACACTGTTGGCGACATAAGTCACCGATTATTTTTCGAGCCACACCGCAATGGTTTATCTCGATGACTAAAAAGGATCTGCAAAAAACAGCGATGTCGGAAATCGAAAAAGTACAGTGGATTCCAGATTGGGGAAAGAATCGAATTTCTGCAATGGTATCAAATCGACCTGACTGGTGTATCTCTCGACAGAGGACGTGGGGTGTACCGATCACTTTATTTGTCCATAAAGAATCCGGTGAGCTTCATCCAAGGACAGATGAATTATTTGAGAAAGTAGCTAAAGCGATTGAAGAGGGTGGAATTGATGCTTGGTTCGATGCAAGCGCTGAGGATTTTATAAATGAGGATGCCACCGAGTATGAAAAGGTATCAGATACAGTTGATGTTTGGTTGGATTCAGGCGTATCACACTATGCGGTCATTGAGCAGCGAGAGGAGCTGAGTTTCCCTGCTGATCTTTATTTAGAAGGTTCGGACCAACATCGAGGTTGGTTTCAATCATCCTTATTGACTAGTTGTGCAATTAATCAAAAAGCGCCCTATAAGGCTGTGTTGACTCATGGTTTTACCATGGATGAAAAAGGCGAAAAAATGTCGAAGAGTCAAAAGAACGCTGTTGCTCCTCAAAAAGTGATGAATAAAAGTGGGGCGGATATACTTCGTCTTTGGGTAGCGTCAACTGATTATACAAAAGAACAAAGATTATCAGACGAAATATTAAAAGGCGTTTCAGATATTTATCGTCGTATTCGTAATACTTGTAAGTATTTATTGTCAAATCTAAGTGATTTTGATCCTGCGGTTGATTTAATCGATAAAGAAAAAATGTTACCTCTCGATCGTTGGGCTGTCGCGGCGGCCTATCGTGTGCAAAATGAAGTAGTTGAAGCTTACGATAATTATCATTTTAATCATCTGTATCAAAAAATACATAACTTTTGTAGTGTCGAGATGAGTGGTTTTTATCTCGATATCACCAAAGATCGTCAGTACACTATGCAGGCTAGCTCATTAGCTCGGCGTTCGAGTCAAACGGCGACATATCATTTACTGAATGCGATGACTCGTTGGTTGGCTCCCATACTTTGTTTTACTGCCGATGAGATTTGGCAACTGATTCCAGGAAAAACATCTGATACAGTTTTTACTGGCGAATGGTATCAAGGTTTGTCTGATCTGGATGAAAATAGTGAAATGAATCATGAGTTTTGGTTAAACGTTATCGAAGTACGTGATGCCTTTAAAAAGGAAATGGAAAAAGTCCGCGTCTCCGCTGAGGGAGTTGGTTCCTCGCTTGATGTTGAGGCCGATATTTATTGTAATGGCCAATACTTTCAGAGCTTAGAAAAATTAGATGACGAATTTCGATTTTTATTAATTACCTCTTATGCGCGCATTCATGATAAAGCGAATAAATCATCGGCTGCAGCTGAATATAGTTTAAGCAATGATAATAAAGTCTGGGTTCATGTGCATAAGGCGAATTCAGAAAAATGTGTGCGCTGCTGGCATCATCGTGAAGATGTCGGTCAAAGCGAGGCCCATCCAGAAATTTGTAGTCGATGCGAAAGCAATGTTGCAGGTGAAGGTGAATCGCGTTTGTATGTTTGACTTTAGGTCACAATTCTCCGGTTATTGCGAGATGTGTTCAGAGAACACGTCAAAGCAATAATCCAAACTGAGTAATTGAATTCGGGAGATTGCTTCGAAGTCTACGACTTCTCGCAACGACTAGGAAGATGTAGCTCGCTACTTTTTTAAACTGAGAAAGAAATAATATTATGATGTTAATCTGGACATGGATCGTAGTGCTAGTGGTAGGACTCGATCAATATACTAAATACCTTACTGAAACTTATTTAGAATTTCAACAACCCGTTAAAATATTTTCATTTTTAAACTGGTTTTTCACTTATAATCCGGGAGCTTCTTGGGGTTTTCTGCGCGATGCGGGACCGTGGAAACATTGGTTTTTCTTATCTATCACAGCATTCATTGTGATCCTACTGTTAGTTTGGATTTATAAATTAAAGTCTAACGAAAAAACCGAGGCGATTGCCTATAGTTTGATTATTGGGGGAGCGATTGGCAACGTAATTGATCGTCTACGCATTGAAAAGGTGGTTGATTTTATTCAGTTCCATTATCAAGATTGGTATTTTCCTACTTTTAATATTGCTGATTCTGCTATTACAATCGGTGTGATGCTCTTATTCATCAAGATTTATGGGGAGCTGCGTCGCGATTGGAAAGAATGGCGAGCGAATAACCCTGGAAATATAGTTAAGTTAATTAGAGGTTTAAGAAAAAAATCGAATTAATATTATAGTTTTTTCGAGGTGTAAATCTTTAAGTTTAAATAGAAAATTAATGACAAGGCCATAAATTAGAGATATGAACGATCTGCCTGGAATTTTCGCTGGCTGCGAAGTTACTATGTATTTCAAGATTACCCTTGAAGACGGTACAGTTGCAGACACAAATTTTGACGAAGAACCAATTACTTTTATTGTCGGTGATGGCACTATTCATGAAGGTTTGGAGTTAGCGTTGATGGGGCAAGTTAAAGGCAAAAAGGAATCGATTAAAATAGGTCCTGAAATCGCTTTTGGTTATGCTGATGATGAGGCCATCGTGACTATGCCTAAGTCGGATTTTCCTAAGGAAATGGACATTACAGAGGGATCTGTCATTAGTTTTACGACGCCGAATGGTGAGGAAGTGCCCGGCATTATTCTTGAAGATTTAGGTGACGAGTACAAGGTAGATTTAAATCATCCACTCGCCGGTCATGAGTTGGATTTTGAATACGAGATACTAAATATTAAATCACTGCTGTCCCGTTAACTTTTTTATCTCGATGTTTAATAGTCGCATTCACTAAACAAAATAAGCGACCGATAATTTCGCATTCGAAGCTCCTCGTCGTTGCGAGACTGCATTAGCAGATGACACAATCTCCTAACGTAAGTCATTGAATTAAGGAGATTGCTTCGGTGTGATCGTTTTGACCACGATGGTCTTATATCGCGTAGGCCACGGAGA
>QIKQ01000167.1 GCA_003233075.1 Gammaproteobacteria bacterium | reverse complement strand
ACTAACGTTCTGTTTCAGATATAAAATTTATTAGTCCTATATCAGACTCTTAAATTCATGTCTCGACGAAGGTTTTAACAACTGATGGACAACGCTATTAGGATGCAACATAACCTAATCTCTATTATTTCAACGTTTTTTTATACTTACGAGTACAATCTTAAGGTCAGGCTTTCCTGTTTAATCCAAGCTGTGGGATAACAGTGCCCTTATACGACAAGTTAATTTAGATTATTATTTTGCCATATTGAAAAATTTTCGCAATAAATTGTCATCCTTACTTTTCAAAAATGACCAGGTCATTTTTGTTAATAGCGTAGTATTTTGCT
The DNA here is from genome assembly GCA_003233075.1 of Gammaproteobacteria bacterium. Taxonomy (GTDB): domain Bacteria; phylum Pseudomonadota; class Gammaproteobacteria; order SZUA-21; family SZUA-21; genus SZUA-41. Next base: position 7,484 of record QIKQ01000167.1, on the reverse strand, counting down.
TCTAAGGGTATGATAAACTAGAGGTCAAGTTTCGTAATTAAATACCAAGGAAATAAATGGAACGAGCTATTATACATATGATTTTACATTTCTTGGTTCCGGCCGTCGCAGCCAAAATGGTCTACCCTCGCCGATTTATGTTTGCCTACATAGTTATGATGGCAACGATGCTTGTAGACCTCGATCATTTATTTGCCAACCCTGTCTATGATCCAAACAGATGTAGCATTGGAACCCACTTCCTGCACAGTTACTGGCTAGTGCCCATCTATCTCGCTTTTTGTTTTATTCCTAAGCTGCGCTTAATCGGACTAGGCCTAATCATTCACATGTTGCTCGATGGCATTGACTGCATCTGGATGAGCTTTGTCTAATAATCGAAACCATATTTGTGAAACTAGTCCTTGGCTTATTTTTCATAGATTCTAGCCATAGGGAAAACGATTCCAGTATTTAATACAACAAATGTAATACGATTTGCTAATAAAATAAAAAAATCAGAGATATTGGAATTTACGGAAGTCTTAAGATGGAACTATACGTACTCAACGTGCCTATACAAATAAAAATACCACCAAAAAGGTATTGCCTTACTACCTAGGCACTCATTAGTTTTTCGTTTATGGTATCTTTGGCGTGAATTAAATTAGCGAGTACACTTGAACCAGCCTCAACTGTATTGCCTATATTAATTAATATTTTAGAATTTTCCGGAATATACACTTCTAAGTTTGATCCAAATCGAATGTATCCACAGCGACGACCTTGGCCAATTCGTTCGCCAGACTGCACAAAACACTTAGGCGTGTTTAGAAAAGAATTTGGCTGCATCACTAATACCACATCATCTCGTTCGTCCGTTTGTATCCAAATACCGAAATTCTTTTTATGCTTATCCGATTCAGATGGATGCTTATACCAGCGTTGCATCACCTTTCCTTCCGTTGGACTTCGTGTGGTATAGATGCCAAGGGAATTCATCTTAATTGATATTTTGATTGCTGGCCGATTTACATACGGATCATGTGTTTTTTCAATCGCAATTATTTTGCCATCGGCTGGAGATAGTATTGCGAGTGGTAAAGATGGAATTTCACGCATAGGATCGCGAAACAAATAAAAAATAATAACAAAAGAAATCCAGAAAGGAATGGCAGGCCAAAAACCTAAGTAGTGCTGAGCAGTAAGTGCACACGACGCAAAAGCAATTGCGAAAATAACACCTTCTTTATTAACCATGGAGACTATTCCTTAGCCTATCTTTATGTTAAGAAACACTACACCTTAACAATAGTAAATAGTATTGGTGTAATCAATTATAGGATGATTACACCTTATTCTACTCTTAGTTTTTAGATTTATCGACAATTTTATTGGCTTTAATCCATGGCATCATCGAACGCAGTTTCTCACCTACTTCTTCGATTTTGTGCTCACGACCTAAACGTCGTTTCGCTTTTAATGTCGCAGCACCTGCTTGGTTTTCCAATATAAATTCGCGAGCAAATTCACCATTTTGAATTTCAGTCAAAATACGCTTCATTTCAGCTTTAGTCTCTGACGTGACTATACGGGGTCCACGAGTAAGATCGCCGTACTCAGCAGTATTTGAAATTGAATAACGCATGTTTGCAATGCCGCCTTCATACATTAAATCTACGATTAACTTTAATTCATGCAAACACTCGAAATAGGCCATTTCAGGCGCATAACCTGCTTCGACTAAAGTTTCAAATCCAGCTTGCACCAATGCTGTGGTGCCACCACATAACACCGCTTGCTCACCAAATAAATCAGTCTCTGTCTCTTCTTTGAAATTGGTTTCAATAATTCCAGCACGACCACCGCCATTGGCAGAAGCATACGATAAAGCGATCTCTTTTGCTTTACCGCTAGAATCTTGGAAAACTGCAATTAGCGAAGGGACACCTCCACCTTCGGTAAACGTTGAACGTACTAAATGACCAGGTCCTTTTGGAGCGATCATAATGACGTCTAGGTCTGCTCTCGGTTCGATTTGTTCATAATGAATATTAAAACCATGTGCAAAAGCAAGTGCCGCCCCTTGTTTGATATTAGGCGCAACTTGATCGCGGTATAGCTTGGCTTGATGCTCATCTGGCGCTAAGATCATAATCACATCAGTACTTGCTACGGCGTCTTCAATTGATTTAACAGTAAGCCCGGAAGCTTCAGCTTTGGCGGTTGATGCAGAACCCTTACGCAAACCAACGGTCACATCCACACCTGATTCATTTAAGTTATTAGCATGCGCATGACCTTGCGAACCATAACCAATTATTGATACTTTCTTAGCTTTAATTATTGAAAGATCAGCATCCTGATCGTAATACACTTTCATGATTTCACCTGTTGTTTAATATTAAATTCTGTTAACTGGTATCTTAACTGATTTCTTAACTGGTGCTTAACAGCTGCAATGCCGCTTCACCTCGAGAAATGCCGATAGTGCCAGAACGAACTACCTCTAAAATATCAACTTCACCTAGAGACTTCAAAAAGGCATCCAATTTATCGCCAGACCCTGTTAACTCAATAGTATAAAGCTCATCCGTCACATCTATTATTTGACCTCGAAAAATATCAGCCAAACGCTTTACTTCTTCTCGTTCAGCGGAATCATCTACTTTGATTTTAATTAACATCATATCGCGTTCGATATGCTCACCTTCGGTCATATCAGACAAACGTACGACGTCAATCAGCTTATTCAGTTGCTTGTTAATTTGTACAATTATCTCATCAGTACCTGAAGTAACAATCGTCATTCGAGACAAGGAAGAATCGTTAGTTGGCGCAACTGTTAAGGATTCAATATTATATCCTCGCGCTGAAAACAATCCTGCGACACGTGACAATGCACCTGCCTCATTCTCTATCAAAATTGAAATTATATGTCTCATCGTCTATATCAATATCATTTCGTTTTGACCACCACCCGCGGGGATCATTGGATACACGTTTTCTTTAGAGTCAGTAATGAAATCTAAAAATATTGCCTTGTCTCTTATTTTCATGGCCTCAGTAAGGGCATCAACAACATCGCTTTTCTTAGTAACTTTTATACCGCAGTGACCATAACTTTCGGCCAACATAACGAAATCAGGCAAGGATTCCATATACGACATCGCATAACGACCTTGATAAAAAAACTCCTGCCATTGGCGCACCATACCAAGCACTCCATTATTCAAATTAATTACCTTAATAGGCAAGCTATATTGCCGTATCGTCGCTAATTCCTGAATACACATCTGAATACTGCCTTCGCCAGTGACACAACAAACCGTCTCATCGGGATGCGCTAATTGAACACCCATTGCTGCCGGCAAGCCAAAACCCATGGTGCCCAAACCTCCGGAATTAATCCAACGACGAGGTTTTTGAAAACGGTAAAACTGCGCGGCCCACATTTGATGCTGGCCTACATCCGAAGTAACATAAGCTTCACCGTGAGTAATTTTGTGCAATTCTTCTAATACATATTGCGGTTTAATTATATCTGCGTCACGATCATATTTAAGACAATCCATTGATCGCCATTCGTTAATCTGATTCCACCATTCAGCCAAAGCATCTTGATCAGGTTTTTGTTTTTTCTTTTTCAATACTTCGAGCATCGCCTTTAAGACAGTACTGACCCGGCCTATCAAAGGAATATCGACTTTGACATTTTTCGAGATCGAAGTGGGATCAACATCAATATGAACAATTTTTGCGGTTGGACAAAATTTTTCAACATTACCTGTAACGCGATCATCAAAACGTGCACCCACTGCAAACAAAACATCGCAGTTATGCATGCCTAAATTGGCTTCGTAAGTACCGTGCATACCAAGCATGCCAAGACACTGTTTATCATCCGCAGGATATGCACCTAAACCCATTAAGGTATTGGTGATTGGGTAATTTAATAATTGCGTAATTTCTATTAGCTCATCCCAAGCACCATCGAGAACTACGCCACCACCCGAATAAATCATCGGCCGTTTAGCAGATAATAACAATTCCACTGATTTTTCAATCGCGCTAGGCTCAACCGGCTCAATCGGAGTGTAGGAACGCATGGAAATAGTTTCTGGGTAGCTAAACTCAGCTTTTAACGCAGTGATATCTTTTGGAATATCAACAACAACTGGCCCTGGTCGGCCTGTGGTTGCAATGTAAAATGCTTTTTTAATAGTATTCGCAATTTCTTTAACATCTTTGACTAAAAAATTGTGTTTTACACAGGGACGCGTAATACCAACACAATCAACTTCTTGAAAGGCATCATTACCAATTAACGAACTAGGAACCTGGCCCGTAATAACAATCATGGGAACCGAATCCATATAGGCTGTCGCTATTCCAGTCACTGCATTAGTTGCGCCTGGTCCCGATGTGACTAGCACGACACCTGGGCGACCTGTCGATCGCGCATAACCATCTGCCGCATGAGTCGCTGCTTGCTCATGTCGCACCAAAATATGCGTAATGTCTTCTTGCTGATACAAGGCATCATAAATATGTAAAACAGCACCACCCGGGTAGCCAAAAATTAGGTCTACACCTTCTTTTTTCAGGGACTCAATTAGTATGTCAGCGCCTGTTAACTCCACTTACTTAATCTCCGCACAATCTCTCAAATTAGAAAACGCTAATAACCTGCTTAATCAAAGCATAAAATAAATAAATACCATGAAAAACAACCGCTTTGACGAGGAATATCAAGGATTGTACACGAATTTCCTACTAGGTGAGACACTAATGTCACTCTTAAATTGGGTCAAGCAATTATTAATCGAATAACTAATTAGTCTGAAAACGGCCAATCGTAATCTCAAAGTCTGATAGAAAATAAAAAACCAACGTTAGATTGCATAAAATATCATAGACTTTTACCTCGGCAACAAAACCTAAACATATGAGAACATTATAAAAAATCCAATCTTAGCGAGGATGGGGCAATGAACCAAGCACCAGCCACGCTCAAAACATAAATCAAGATGAATTCCATCGACACTCAGAACGACTAGGTGATTGAGAAATTCAAGAATGCCCTATCGTTTTTACTACTAAAAAAATAGACCGTTGCTCCAAATCACCAGTTCTAATACGAAATATATGGATGTCCCAAAATAAATTACTATCGAAATATATGGGTGTCCTAAACTACTCTAAAAATACTTATAATACGAAATATTTGGGTGTCCATAATAAACCATAAAATGTGTGGATGTCCCAAAATGATTCCAAAATGAATTCTTCCGTCGAAATATATGGGTGTCCTAAAATACTCCTCTCTAAAATACTCCTAAAATACTCTTAAAAATGTGAAATGTGTGGGTGTCCTAAAATACTTAAAAATGTGAAATGTGTGGGTGTCCCATAATAAAATAATGATAATAATACTGACGAATATCAATATTTTACGAGATTTAACTCAAGAAATGAGTTGGGTTGATCGCCATATATTATAGTATAACGACATTTGGTATCCAAAAATGCTTCATAATTTGATCAATATTCGTGCTTCACTAATCGCCTGCGGATTTATTAGCTTCTTACTCGTTATCCTTAGTAATCCCGTTTGTGCCAAAATGTACAAGTGGATCGATGCAGACGGAATTACACATTATTCCGCCATTCGCCCTCTTAATACCGACGCAAAAATGATTACTACCCCAGATATGCAGTCTGACCAGCATGACAAGAGCATGAAATCAGTCGAAGACAAGTCTTCTATACCAGCAGTTATTACGGATTCAGACGAAGAAAAAACCAAAAAATCCGCCAGCCTTGCCGCCAAAAAAGCCAAACACTGTGCTCAAGCAAGATTAAATTTAAAAATGCTGCTAAAACCTACTTCATTTATCAAAAAGAAAGTAAAAGGTGAGTTGGTAGGAATTAGCGAAAGTGATAAAACCACGCTCATGCTTAAACAAAAAGAGTATATAAACTCATTCTGCGCTAAAATTTAACCTGATCTATCAATCGTTATCTAGAAAACACCGGTAATCCCGCTGTTTCAACGTATTTACTTTAAATATACATCAGGTGAGCCCATGCCCTATTTACGAATTCAAACTAATCAAACCGTCGGTGACGCAAAAAGCCAAGCCCTAATTCGTCAGGCTTCTAAGAAAGTTGCTGAAGTACTCTGCAAACCAGAACAATATGTGATGGTTGAATTAAACGATAAAACAGCCATGTTATTTGCTGGCTCAGACGAAAATTTAGCTTATTTAGAGCTGAAAAGCATAGGCCTAATAAGCGACTCAACCAAGGCTCTTTCCGAATCACTTTGCCAATTAATTAACGCGGAACTGGGCATCGAGCAAAACCGAATCTATATTGAATTCACAGATGCCAAACGACACATGTGGGGTTGGAATGGCAGCACATTTTAAGTCGCAATTTTTATGTAATCACGTATCATGCCTTCTTTAGTGAATTACTGTGATACAGATTCAAGGTCGATATTTTATAAACTAAATTGTTAATCGAAATTACCACCTAAGCCGAAAATTATTCTTCAGGAAATAAGAGCCCCTATGCGCACTAGCCAATTCCCAATTTCAACACTAAAAGAAGTCCCAGCCGATGCCAGCGTTATCAGCCATAAATTAATGCTGCGAACTGGAATGATTCGAAAACTTGCTTCAGGAATTTATTCCTGGATGCCGCTTGGCCTCAGAGTTTTACGAAAAGTTGAAAATATTATACGCGAAGAAATGAATTCGGCCGGCGCCTTAGAATTACTCATGCCAACTATCCAACCATCCGAACTTTGGTTGCAATCAAAACGTTGGGAGAAATACGGCCCAGAGTTACTCAGAATTACCGATCGACATAATAATGAGTTTTGTTATGGACCGACTCATGAAGAAGTTATTACCAGCTTAGTTGCACAACAAATTAAAAGTTACAAACAGCTTCCGCTAACTTTATATCAGATTCAAACTAAATTCCGTGATGAGATTCGACCTCGCTTTGGCGTTATGCGCTCACGTGAATTTATTATGAAAGACGCTTACTCCTTTCATGTCACTGATGAGTCTTTGCAAAAAACATATGACATCATGTTTAAAACCTATACTCGAATCTTTGAGCGTATCGGCTTAAAATTTCGACCTGTTGACGCTGATACAGGAGCCATCGGCGGCGATCACTCACATGAATTTCACGTCCTCGCCGATTCAGGTGAAGATGCAATCGCGTTTTCAGATAAAAGTGACTATGCGGCGAATGTCGAAAAAGCCGCAGTGCTTAAACCCAAAGGTAAACGCGCAATTGGCAAACAAAAAATGGCAACCGTTGATACTCCGACTCAAAAAACAATTGAGGAAGTGAGTCAACATCTCAAAGTAAAACCTGCACAAATTCTTAAAACGCTAATTATTAGAGATGGCGAAAATAAATTAATTGCGCTTGTGCTAAGAGGCGATCATGAGCTTAATGAAATTAAAGTTCAGAAATTG
>QIKQ01000075.1 GCA_003233075.1 Gammaproteobacteria bacterium | reverse complement strand
CCCTTAGGGCTTCATTAAGGATACACTTAACTCGCTATGCGAGTTCTGATAAACCGTCTCGCGACGAAGTGCTGTGAGAAAAGCGGGCTATACTTTTAATAAGTAGCCGGCTATTAGATTTCCGATACAAAAATACCATCTGGTCTATTTTCACATTACGCTTCGAAAGTATTTTATACTCCGCCATACACGGTTCATATGGAATCGACAATAATTTCATGTTTGCTTGCTCAGGTGTAAAAACTGATTTTCGTTGATGACACGATTGACAAGCTGTTACAGCATTTGTCCATTGTTTCGCTCCACCTTGTGCAAGTGGAGTAACGTAATTAATTTGCAAATCCTTCGGCCTAAAACGGTTTCCACAATATAAGCACACACATAAATCACGCTCGAACAAGTTTTTCTTCGTTAATATTGGTGACCTTAAGTCATTAAGTTTTAATTTTCTCACAGTCAATTCAGTAAAATTGGCTATAAATACTTTTTCATTACTAACTTTGTAACGACGTTTAGTAATCACGTTTGCGTTCGCATTAAATATGCTCTGTGCCATTATGCTTGTATCCTGTTAAACACTCTACGCACCATATAGTTTTTCAAAAATGCTATAAATACTACAATAAGAGAAATTAGTAATGAATCCTGTAAGCTCATCCTTACTTCAAATAGTGGGTATAAAAATAATTGCACCATTACCGTTAAAACATATCCAACGAGTACACTGACGGCACTTTCAATCAAACTCATTAAATTGGATTGCCTATTTGTTGTATTACTCTCGTTCATTCCTGTTATTCGCTCACATTGGCTTATAAATCGTTTTATTTATCGCTTTTCTAAACTGTTTCTAGATTCTAAGCGCCCATAAAAAAACCCTGTTTAGTCCTAAGACCAACCAGGGTTATTTTGTTGCCTGGAAGGTCTCTTAAAACACCTTCCAAGTATGTATGCGGAAGGTTAGGTGATAGCTGCTACTGGCTTAATATCACGTATTTTATTTGGTACCACGTGAAAGTCTTGCCAGAGTAACGCATTGCATAGCATGCCAAATCCAATCTTGGACAAGCGAGTCGATTCTGACTGTAAATTTATGCTATACATTTTTCCTAACCTTAATGCTGTTTCGTTAAAACTAGATTGCGATAAATTAAATAAAAACAATCTAACTGTTGAGATTTATTTTAACTAACTAAACGAAACTTGCAAGCACTAAATTACTTTTTATTTCAACACGCAAATTTAAAAAAAATTGTTAAAATTAATTAACTATACTTTTTGATCCTATCACCCTAAATGGCTAACAAGAATCAAATTCAACAAAGAGCTAAGTCCAAGTCGCTAAAATTGCGCCCATACTCATAAATTTCACAATATGGTAAGCCATTTGAATTAATATGACTTTTCTTGGCCAAACACAAAAAAGAAAATCTGAATAAGCACTTGTTGCATAAATACCTATCGCCACCATTGCCGAAACCCAGATTCCATCCCAGGTAGTCTCAACGATAAGATGCACTGTAAACGCTTCAATGATAAGCGCTAATATAAAGGCGCTCAGCATTGTTGTTAGAAAAGTAATAACCAGCGCTTTTGTTGGACTACCCAACTCTTCTTCACTTTTACCGAGTGCGTCCATCCAACTCTGACCAAAGACTTTTGGCATAAACCATATTCCACCAATGCCAAAAGCAACCAGACCCGCCGCTAAAATCGCCCAAATATTTATAGTTAAATTTTCCATTTTAATCTCCGTTATATTTTTTATACTTTTTCTATCTTACTTACTAACAACATTGCCAGGCCCGCATATTTTATAAATGATTTGGCTGTCAGGGCAAACCGTGCCAATTCTGTATCCCGAAAATTGCGAGCAAGCACTTAATCAATTATTGCAATCTCAGACATTTAATCCGCATTTACGAAATATGCGGATTAAAGCTTACTTTAATAAACCATTCAATAATGTATCCACTGCCAAGCCACTAAGTTCACGAATACGTTTTTGACTCGTAATCTCATTATCCAACTGCCCAGCAGAGATTAACATTGCCAGGCCGTGCAATAAGGACCATACAACAACAGACATTTCAGTAGAAGATTTATCCTTAAAAACACCAGTTGAAACCCCATTTTCCAGTATATGCGTGAGGCTTAGAAAAGAGTTTTGGGCTATCTGACAATACTCTGTAGAACAATCTCTAAGCGATAACGCTCCACCAAACATTAAATGTAATAATTTAGGGTGCTCGACTGCCATATCAACGTAGGCTTGACCACTTAACATTAATTGCTGTCTTGCATCGTTTGGTTCTTTATCTACTGCCTGACGCGTATTTTCAGTCAGAATCTCAAAACCACGTTGCGAAATTGCAGCCAGTAAACTATGTTTCGATTTAAAATGCCGATAGGGCGCGGTATGGCTTACGCCAATTTCTTTAGCAACCGCACGCAAACTAATGCCTGACGCGTCCTGATGACGAAGCAACTCTAAGCCTGCTTCAACTAAAGAGTTTTTAAGATCACCATGATGATAATTTTTTCGTTTTCCGCTAGCCATTCAATTCCGCTATACACTTAAATATTAACAGATTGCTAACTTTAAAATTTTATGTTGACAATGTCAACATTAAACCAAGATTAATCAGTTGACTCGTGGTGAGGGTATATAAGGTACTGAAGATAATGTATTTTTCACGTTATTTAAAACGAAAAACAAAAGTAGATCAGCTATACGATGAGCTAAAAATGACCTCAAAAATATTTTAGACTCAGTGCGTTCAACTAATTTATCTAGATTGCCCCATTTCAGCTTAGCAGTCGCTTAAGAAGAAGCTTGCCACAGCCACATAAAAGAGCCTAGGTTGTTGACCTTGTACAATACAGCTTGCTCTCAGCGCTTATATCATCGCTTTCACCTTGCCTTTAGGCGGCGCATATGATTTATACACAACACTAATAATGGATCTGTAGCCCGGCTCTTCACGACTGCAGGGATGCAGGAGGTAGAGCTTTGCTGTAGCAGTTGCCGAAAGCCGGGGTGGACTCGAACAGTGACGCCATGGTGTTTACAGCAGCATAAATGATGATGGCTCAGTTATAAGACGAATTAGTTTTATGCTTGAACCCAAATCCTACAGCAGATATTGAGTATCGTCCTTCCGCGGTTAACTGTGGGACAGCAGTGCGGTCGAACTAAATGTTACGCTCGTTTTGTCCTGAATCTTAATAGCAAAATCTTTGTAAAATTATTTCTCTGAAATCATCCAACAAGTCCTTGACTCCTTGTTAGATTTTCAGCTTACTGGTCCGCATTTATGAAATAGGCGGTCAAAAATAATTAAGGAGAAAAATATGTCAAAATATGTACTTATTTATCATGGTGGTGTCTTTCCTAAAACCGAAGAAGAAGGCGCTAAAATGATGCAGGACTGGAAAAAATGGGAAAGCAGCATGGGTGATGCCCTGATTGACTCGGGAAATGGAGTTGGCATGTCGAAAACCGTCATGAGCGACGGCGCCATCGTTGATAATGGTGGCAGCAACCCAACATCGGGTTATAGCTGTATCAGCGCCGAGAACATGGATGAAGCACTAAAAGTAGTTCAAGCACATCCGTTTCTCTCTATGCAGGGAAGTATTGAGATAGCCGAAGCGATGGTGCACGAATAGCAAATAAAACCTCCACATCTATTTGTTGAATTATCTTTTGGGCAGTCATTAACGCTTTATGTGGAGGCTCACTAAGATACTTTGTGTGTGTTAAATGGCGAGACAAATTCTTTTCTCTGTTTAATAAGCATCTATGACCTGGTCAACTATTTATTAATATAAGCAGGTTTTGACCAATGGTTCATCCGATAAAATCGCCTCAATTCATTTAAAAAACTACGCTTGTAAAATCGTCTAAATAAGGATTTTATTTTCTGACAATAAAGTGCCGCATAATAATTTGCGTTTTGATATCGTAATAACTCTTCAGCAGTTAACGACGAATCGAAATTGACGTCTAAAAATATTTGCTGGTACAGCTGATCATACGCATTTTCAATATTTTGATATTTTAATAGAAGTACGCAAGTCACAAATTTATCGACTTCAGCCTGAAGCTCTAGTTCAAATAGGGAAACAGGTTGATCGTAGTTTGCATGCCAAGTTAGATATACAAAATGGCTAACTCCTTCTAACACACATAAAAATGCTGATATATTGCTGAGGTCTAAAGAAATAATAGGGTTATGTCTTTTTAGAGTAGACAATAACGATTCATCAATATATAAACTAATATCCAGATTATTACCATCTTGCTGAATTAACAACTTTTCGATATTGCTTCTTGGGTTTACACTTGTATCTAAATATTTTGCAATTTTTGGATCAGTAATAATAAAATCATTCACATCACATATACGCTTAAGTTCGTATAGCTTTTCAACATGATCTTGTAATATACCGATAAGTTCCATGTACTATTTTTCGACCAACAAACACATATATTAAGAAATTACATAAATTACTCCATGCTTAAGCATAATACCTCAATGACTATAGGGCACCTATAAACCATTTATATTGATATGCACTTTAATTTGTATGCGAGGCCCCAATTGCATACTATGACTCGTTTTCACTCGGTCCAAGCGCTCAAAAACGGTGGCTGAATATATTTGACTATGCCTGCGCACTTGTCGGTTGTGAAAACGAGTCATAGCATACCCTTGCCCTTTACAATCCCTTCGGGCTTCATTAAGGATACACTTAACTCGCTTGCGAGCTCTGATAAACCGTCTCGCCACGAAGTGCTGTGAGAAAAGCGGGCTATACATGGGCCAGAATGAGTATGCGGACACACAACCCCCTTTAATGTGTTGTTATATTAAGCAGTGACTTGGAAAATCGATATCCCTATGTTTTAATTACTGAGTCATACTTCAAGTGATTGAATTAAAACGAAACATAGTGGATAAACTAATAATTTCAACATTAGTAATAAGCGCAGAAAATAATAATGGAATATGTGAAAGAAAATCGAATAATCGTAATCGTTTCTACATTGTTTGTATTTCTCTTCTTGTGGTTAAATGTTTCGAAAATAAGTTTCATCAAAAATATAAGAATGGCACTAGAGTCTCCCTTTATTGAGTCACGTGTGCTTATTAATCGAACTCCCTGGAACAAAAATAAATCAGACATAGTCATAATTGATATCGACCGAAGAAGTCTCGAACAAATTGGTCCATGGCCTTGGTCAGGTAAGCATTTAAAATTACTTACCAACAAAATTATAAATTCGGGTGCATCAATTATAGCTTTTGACCTGGTCTTTAATAAAAAAAGCCGAAATAGTGCACTTGAGGTTTACCAGCAATACTCTAATCTTAAAAAAATCAACTCAGTTGTTCTAAAGAGTCTATCAAGACTTATTAAACAATTTGACAATGATGCGCAATTTGCCACTCGAATTAAAGATCACGAAGTGATCACAGGATTTCTCTACCATAAAAAAATATTGGCAAGTAGCGGCTATTTACCACCACCCTTGCCTATTAAAAATAAAGTTCAACACCGCTCTATTATTAAAGCTGAAAACTTTAATGGCAACATTAGAGTCATCCAAAAAGCATCAAAATTCGGTGGATTTATTAATATAAACGTGGATAGCGATGGCATCTTTAGACGCACACCGTTAATTATTCAATACGGCTATAGCCTTTACCCCGCCCTCGCACTTCAAATTGCCCGAGTCCAACAAGTCACTAAAAAACTTAGCATCAGCTTTGATGAAAATGATTCATCGAATTTACGCACGATAAATATCGATGAAGTCAAAGTGCCTGTAGAAGCGAATCTCAAAGTAATGCTTACCTATCGAGGACCAGCCGGCAGTTTCCCCAAGTACTCTGCAATAGATCTAATTACAGATAAGTTTGATCTAAGCAGACTAGAAAGAAAAACCGTCATTATTGGCAGTAGTGAACCACACATTCGGCCACTCATTAATACGCTAGCAGGCAAGCATTTTTCTTCTGCTGAAATTCATGCCAATTTGTTAAGCGGCATATTGACCGATCAACTGCTAACAAGACCTAATTGGATAAAGTCACTCGATAACTTTTTAATTTTATTAATTGGAATAATTCTATCCGCATTGCTGCCATTTTTAAAAGTCAAAAATATCTTAATTTTAACGGCAATCGCCTCTGTATTTTGGCTGGCTTATAATTATTGGATGTACACATCCGCATTCATTATTAGCTCAATTTCAGTACCTTTATTAATGATTTTAATTATTTCCAGCCTTAATCTGGTTTCTAAATATGATCCTTTACGCTTTAGAGTAGTTAGTGCGATCGCTCATTTGCAATACAAATTAAAATTAAAAAAGAAAATCTCGGATAGAGATAATATGGAAGACACTTCTATAGAAGAGACCGCGACCGTCATGTTAGTTGATATTCGAAATTTTTCAGGCCTGTCTGAAAAATTGGAAGGCATTCGCTTAAATAGATTAGTAAACTCCATCATAGGACCAATCACCAACATCATCGAGTCACATAATGGTGAGCTTAGTCAACATATTGGACATCGGCTCATGGCTAGCTGGCGTGCTGGAAATGCACTTGATGCCGTAAAAGCAAGTCACAAAATTATCAGTAGCTGCAAAGAATTAAAGCCAAAACTTAAACAAAAAGGATTACCAGAAATACAAGTGAATATTGGCATTCATACCGGGAAAGTTCGCTACAAAACTCTCTCTTTTAATTCCTCTATTGTTTATGGACAGCCAGTTAATATCGCAACAAGCTTGGCAGATCTAAATCAATTTTATAAGGTAAATTGCTTAGTAGGAGAAAAAACAATATCGGAATGTGGAGATTATATCTTTAGAGCTATAGATTATTACACTCCGCCAAAAAGCTCATCAAGTTTAAAAATTTACGAGCCTATTATCGATCTCGATCAAATGGATGTAATACGATTTTATGAAATTCAGCATTATGAAAGTGCTTTAGAGTTTTTGAAAGAAAATAAGCTCAATGAAGCCAATAATTTATTTCAGTATTTGCTAGAGCTAAATCCAGATCAATTTTTATATCAACTTTATGTGAACCGAATTGAAGAATTAAAAATATCCTCAGATGGATTAATCTGGCAAGGACCTTTAAACAGACGCCAATAATAAACCTAAAAATAGTTGGCAATCAAATATAGCTAATGAAGATAGGCTCGCTTAAGCTGCATTCTCTGCGCTTGGAATAGATAAATAGCCACCGGTTAAAATCGCAATATTAAAACCACGCTCACTTAATAAGTACGCCGCAGTAGCACTTCGGCTGCCAGAATTGCAATAAATTATATATTTTTGTTGGACATTCAGCTTATTAGCCCTAAGACGCAGCAAGTATAATGGTACATTAACACTGCCTTTTAAATTCGATGCCTTATATTCATTTTCTAATCTAACATCGAGCCAAATTGCACCACCGGCATTGACTAACTCAGATGCTTTTGCATACTCCATTTTTTCAAGCACAGGCTCTTTTAGAAGTTCATTGAAGTCTTTTTGTGACAGTCGCATTAGTGAGCCCTCCGCAACCATTCGTACTGTAGCGTTTCTAACAGAATCGGATATTAATGCTTCTTCTCCAAAGCCATCGCCTGATTTTAGAACCGCAAGTCGAAGCTGCTTTTTACCATCAGGCGATTTACGAATTACCTCACATTCACCTTTTTGCAATATATAGTAATACTCACCTTGAGATCCCTGATGAACTATAATTTCTCCGGGTAAGGCTGGAACCTGCTCCATGCGCATAAACATTTGCTGAATATTTGCCGGCGGAATACGCATAAATATTTCTGACCGAAGTATTTTAGTCATCCAGTCATTATCAGCGTCATCAATTTCCTCATTTTCATCAATTTCTGTTACTACATAACTCGCCGTCTGATCCCAAGTTAGTAAAACATCCATAAGATCATTGTCTATGGCAATAAAGGTTACATCGTTTCTTGCTATAGCGCTGGCCTGCCTTGGTTGATTATGAGCAACAGGGTGGCGCGCTTCTTCACTTCCAGCCTTTAATATTTTTTGCTGACCATCAAGATAACGAAGTTCTAAGTCTCCCTCTAGCAAGTAAACAGTTTTTTTATCTACTTGGCTCGATTTGAAAAGCATTTTTCCTGCTGGTAAAATCTGAGCAGTAATTGTTTTTAGTATTTCCGCCTGATTTTCATAGGTAAGACTAGAAATCGGAACAAGATTTTTTATCTCAGAGAGCTCTACTTTTCGACTCATTGTAAGTGTGCCCTAGACAAAATCATTTAGAATATTCCTTACTTAAACTATAGAATTTAGTACTTATTTAGAAGTTAAGCTACATGTGCTTATGCTCCTGACATTTTATCGTCCAAGATAAAGCAAACCTTATTCCTACTTTAACTACATTCCAAATTAATTTTAATCAACATTTGAATTACGCGAATTTTGACGTCAAAACAAAAGATCACAAAGTAAAAATTAAAGCTCTTTTTTTACTTTAACCTAGCATATCAGTTGATCGCTTTTATAAGACTTAACTCCATAATTTACTGTCTTTATTAGTGGTTCCAAGTTTCACCGAAAGGGTTAACTTGCTACAACCTAAAGACAGCCCTGATTGCCCGCCTGACTTTACAAAAAAACTCCTTAAGGACAAGGACCAGACCATTAACTCGCTTTTTTATTTCCTCAGTCGAACAATCAAAGCCGTCTTTAGGCCGTTCAACTGATGCGCTAGGTTTAAATAAGGTTTTATTGATAATTGCCGTTAGTTATAAAAGTTAAATAAACCAAAATAAATTATATGAATGCTGAAGCACGCGAAAATAAGGCACTTAGCTTAGAATATTGGGTCAAAAAACTGACCCAAAAAGATATGCCTGCGTTCGCACATACTGCTAGAATAATTGCAGGAGAGGCATCGAAAGACGAGAGCTCTGCTGGACGGCTAGCCAAACTCATACTTCAAGACCCCTCAATGACTGTTCGCTTGTTAAAAATGGCTAATAGTCCTTTTTTTAACGCTCGACAACATTCGATCAATACCGTGAGTCGCGCTATTGTATTACTTGGCTTTAAAACAGTACAAAACTTATGCTTGTCCATTTCAATTTTAGACTCAATAGTTGAAGGCCCAAGTAAAGTTAATGTTATGACCGGACTCGCTGATTGTTTTCACGCTGCAACACAAGCGAGATCTATTGCAATTAAACGAAACGATAAATCTCCAGAGGAAGTATTTATTGCCGCCTTACTGCGCCAACTAGGCCAGTTTAGTTTTTGGACTTTTTCGAAAAAGATTGATAAAAAAGCTGCAGCTGAAGTCGACGCGCTACTTAAAACAAAAAACAAGCAAATACCTGGTGAAGAAAAAAAACTACTCAGCTTTACATTTGATGAGCTGACGGCCGCATTGAATAAAGAATGGCACATAAGCGCCTTACTTGGCAATACCCTTGCCGCGAATTCCGATATAGATCCACGCGTGAGCAGTATCAATTTAGCCCATGAAATCGCTCGTACATCCAAAAAGGGATGGAACTCTAACGAGATGAAAGCGCTCATCAAAAGACTAGCAGAAGCACTCTATATGTCCACAGATAAAGTTAGAACTATGATTCAAGACAACGCACAAAAAGCAACTAATATCTTAAGCAAACTCGGTGCATCATCGGTTGGAAAATTAATTTCTAGTGTAGAAAATGAAAAGAAGGCCTCTGCTGCTCAGGCCAATCAACATAACAAATCAGCATCAAAAATTATTAACTTAAAAAATAATTCAAAAAAACAATTGGAAAATACAAATTCAGACAATCAAGGTCGGTTTCATTTAGCAGATTCAAACTTGCAAATTCAAATATTATCAGACATTTGCCAACTAATTGACGAATCACCAGATCTTAGTATTATGATTGAAATGGTTTTAGAAGGAATTTATCGTGGAGTAGGAATGGATCGTGCAATTTTCGCTTTGCTAGCACCAGACAAACGCCAAATTAAAACTAAATACGCGCTTGGTTGGGACAAAAATGAAATGGCACAAGAATTTCATTTCCCGATAAATTTACAATCGAATGAGCTATTTGCTAAAACCATGACCACAAAACAAAGCCACTGGATTAATCTAGATGAACAAGACCCTCTAAGTCGTTTAGCCTCTCCCAAGTTACTCGCCTTTAATGCGAGCAATCCGTTTTATATATCTCACGTATCTGTTGGCAATAAACCTATCGGTATTATTTACGCTGATAGAAAAGCTAGCAATAGATCACTCGATAAAACAAGCTACTCTAGCTTTAAATTATTTTGCCAACAAGCTAATCTAGGGCTGATGAAAATTAGTAGTTCAAAATAATAGATCTAATAATCATACTTTTAATCAAATACCTCTAATTTCATTTAAACTTCATTCTAGTTCGCAAGAAATAATTATCGGTGTAGTAAACAGTTCAATTTAGAATTATTCAAAGTATTCCCTTTCTTTTATGAGCGAATGGCACACAATATGCGTATACGATTATAAAGCAGCGCACAGAAAATATTCAATCTATGACTAATGCTTAATAGTAGTTACATGGCTTAAGGGCACCTCTAATTGTGTCTATTTGCACGCTGGCGGCGGGGTAGTTTATTTACAGTTTATTTAACTTAGACCGATACCCTAAGCAGGGAATCTAAATAAGGAAACAGTTAAGGTATAACTATGAACAGGAGTAACGCAAATTTAAAGTCAAAATTTTTGGCAGTACTAAGTCATTTGAAGTCAGTACATCCCAATCAAAACGAAATTACCCTTAAATTTACCGATCCAATATCGATGGAAACTTTTAAACTTGCTGCAATGAATTCACTTATTGCAGAAAGCCATCAGTTTGCCTCATTAGGAAATTTAGGTAAACGTTCCGATACTTACCATCGGCAAAACCTAGAAGACGAGTTATATCAGCAACAAACCTCTAGGCGCGCTGCTATTCTTTGTCGGAATCCGTTATTTTGGCGCTATTTGGAAGAAATATTATCCGTAGTCTTAGATGAAAAAGTGGATGAACTTAGAGCTCGTGAGTATATTTATAAAGTGTGTAATATATCTCATAGACGCGAACTCGATTTGAGCCCAATTTCAGAATCGAATTTTCATAAGTTAATTGAAGATTCTTTTTTAGCTTGGCTTTCTTGTTACTAAAAAGCTAAGCCTATTTTCATATCAAGACACGTGCAAGCATACTGACTTGTATAAAGGCATCAATGTATCCCTCTAACTTAGTTTTTATTTTTCAGTAATAGTACTATAAATGCCAATCCGTACAATCAATAGGCGCTGGTAAACCTGCAATTTTACAACCTTGGCGCGCCGGACCTTTCGGAAATAATTCATACAGTCTTTTCTTGCCACCTTTTTCTGGTCCCCAAGCTTTAGTCAGCATTTTAATTAACAAACGCGCATTTGCTGAATGATTGTAATTTCTATAGTGGTCTCGTAGAAAATACAATACATCCCAATGCTCATCAGCTAATTCTAAGCCTTCCGATTTTGCAATTACATTCGCTATTTCACTATTCCATTCACTCTGATTCAGCATATATCCCTGAATATCCGTATCCACCATTGCATCATTTACCACATAGCTCATGGCATCAGTACTCATATTATTCTCCTTAAACCCTACATTTACTGTTAAGCATAGACCAATATTAGCTTTGGTATTCCTAGTAATGACTAATATTAATGAAACTCTTACTTTCTTAAATAATCCTTTATTTTATGTAGGGTATTTTAAGATGGCGGTATCTGAAATGAATTTCAATTTCGAATTGAATAAACTCGATTAATCTAGGTTTAAATAATGGGCAGGGCTTGCTCGTAATTTCTCTAACTCACTGCAATCGTTTTATTCGCTTCATTTCATGATGCTCAGGGTGGTTTGCCCAACGCACATCGTGTGCGAGGGCAAACGCCTGCCGTCCGTGGCAGGCAACACCCTTGCGCTTTCATGAAATGAAACGATCAATTGCAATGCTCGCGTAGAGAAATCAGCGAGCAAAGCGCGGTGTCATTCGGGGGGGAGGTGATATTTCGGAACCGCCGGCCCTGAAGGCCGACGAGTTTACGGTCGCAGTCCGTACGTTCACTTCGTTCACCTATTGCGGACTACGTGCAAAGGGTTTTAACAGCTTGCCCGTTTTTAGTGAGTGATAACGAAACCTCGGGCGACAACTGACAAGGGGTTGGCCTTTTGGGCCAACAGTTTTAACCATGGATGGTTTTATGCCACGAAGCACAGGGATGTGCGAGAACGGCCTTTATTTCTCTTTCTCCCCCTTAATTTTAAGCAGCTAAGCTCGATTCGAGTGCGGTTTGGAGAACATTAAAAACCGCTGAGTATTAGGCGGAGCGCAAGGAGCCAGCTTGCCCGGACGGCAAGCGTTTTTTAACAAGACCATGGATCACTGCTGTCCCGCTTAATATGAAAATATTTCATGAAACCTAGCTAAATAGGACTAAATTGATAGAGTTACTATTTGAGACATGAAATC
>QIKQ01000024.1 GCA_003233075.1 Gammaproteobacteria bacterium | reverse complement strand
TTTATAAAGGGATTAAATACAATTGTTTACAAATAGTATAAAGTAAAGGTTTATAATACGTGTATTATATTGAAAAATATCGCGTTCAAATCACTAAGTAGCAAATTATAAATTGGAATCCTAATGCCATTGATACGTCCATTTCGAGGATTAAGGCCTTATGCTAAGTATGCTCCTGAAGTACTAGCTCCGCCTTATGATGTCCTTAATACAGCAGAAGCACGAGAACAGGCCAAGGGCCGACCTTTGAGTTTTTTACATATTTCAAAACCTGAAATAGATTTGCCAGAAGGGACTGATCCTTACGATCTTAAGGTATACCAGACTGGTGCATTAAATTTACAGCATTTGATAAAAGAACAAGTATTATTTCGTGAAGCGAAAGAATGTTATTACTTATATCGTTTAACAATGGCTGAACACGTTCAAACCGGATTAGTTGCTATCGCATCCGTTCCAGCTTATGTCGAAAATACGATAAAAAAACATGAGTTTACTCGTCCGCAAAAAGAAGATGATCGTGTGCGTCAAATTGATGAACTTAACGCGCAAACTGGGCCGGTTTTTTTAACCTATAGGCACAATTCTGAATTTGATATTTTGGTTTCAAAGTGGACAGAGAAAACGCCTGAATACGATGTTACTGCTGGAGATGGCATTCGTCATGAATTTTGGCCAGTTGACGAGGAAAAAGTGATATCGCAAATAAATATAATTTTTGCTCAAACTGAAGTGTTATATATAGCCGATGGTCATCATCGATCTGCGGCGGCGGCTAGAGTAGCGGAAAAACGAAATTCTGGAAATGAGCAAGCTAATCATAATTATTTTTTATCCGTTATTTTCCCAGATAATCAAATGAAAATTTTGGATTATAATCGTGTGATTAAAGATCTTCAAGGAATGAGCAAAGATGATTTTATAGCGGCCTTGTCTAAAAGTTTTGAAGTGAAAGCGAGCAATGCGCCATACAAACCAACGAAAACAGGTGAGTTTGGCATGTATCTAGACAAGAGTTGGTACAGACTTAATATTCGGCCGGAAAACATTCCTCAGAATGATCCCGTTAGGCAGCTTGATGTTAGCTTGTTAGCCGAGTATCTAATTGAACCGATACTTAAAATTTCTGATCCACGACGGGATGATCGAATTGATTTTGTGGGAGGTATTCGTGGTTTAGAAGGTCTCGAAAAACGAGTCGATTCTGGCGAAATGGCAGTTGCGTTTTCGCTGTACCCAACTAAGTTGAGTCAACTTATGGCGGTTGCGGATGCTAATGAAGTTATGCCTCCGAAATCTACTTGGTTTGAACCAAAATTAGCAGACGGTCTGGTTTCACACGTTTTGGATTAAAATTTTAATGGCATTTATCTTTAGTAGAAACAAGGCACGGCTTGTCTCCTCGAAATCGAATTCAATTTAGATAGTTCTGTATGTTTATTTTACAGAGAAAACATTCACGATAATCAAATCACCGCTAAACTCAGCTCATTCAAATTGCATGGGTGATAAAAAGCTAAAAAGTAGATTGTTCTTCGTCAGATTCACCCGAGAAATCGAAACTCATATGCGATTCCGGTTTTTGTAAAAAGTGTCCTTGAATAAATTGAATCCCAGTTTGCCATAAGATCGCCAGACTATTTGCGTCTTCAACAAACTCAGCGATGACTGGTTTGCCTAGTGATGCCGCCATTTCAACAATAGACTTAACCATGGCTTGATTATCTTTATCAGTCGCTAAATTATGCATAAATGAACCATCGATTTTCAGGTAGTCGACGGACAAATGTTTAAGCAATTGGAAGCTATTCATGCCATTGCCAAAATCTTCTAAACTAAAGCCGCAATGCAGTTGTTGTAAGCCTTGGGCGAATACTTTTGCAAATTTTAAATGCGTTACCGCGCTGGGTTCGGAGAGTTCAAAGACTAAAGAATTACCGGGCAATCTCGATTTTTTGAGTAAGGCGCTAATCCAAGGTAATATTTCTTCGTCGGTTAATGTGCGTGCAGAAATTTTAATAAAGAATATCGTGTCGTGCCCTACAGCACGCCGCTCCGCTAATACTTTCATTGCATGACTTATTACCCAGCGATCAATTTTGATAATAAGGTCACTTTGTTCGGCAACAGGTAAAAATTTTCCGGGTAAAATTTCTTTACCATCTTCATCATCTAATCGTAAAAATAGTTCATAACGTTCTGTCGTTTCGCCCATTAAGCTTGCGATAGGTTGATAAACTAAGCGAAATTTACTTTCCTTTATGGCGTCACGAATTACATGATTCCAATATTGATCCCGATCCTTGCTGGCTTGTAAATCCGCAATTGGATTATGTGTATGAATTATGTTGCCACCCTGTTTGTGTGCCATTTCGCAGGCAAGATCAGCATTGCCAATCACTTCTTGAGCGCTGGTTACCATTTCACCGATGATGCTGATACCAATGCTGACCGTGAGTGTCAACGATCGGTTTTCAACTTCGGCAATATGGTTTTCTACCTCATTTCTAATATCTTCAGCTTGTTCTTGAATAACTATCGTGTCATCAGTTTTAACAATCATTACGAAAGTGTTATCACTAAAGCGCGCACAAATTGAATTGCTAATAGCTGTATTTTTTATAATTGTGCCGATGTCTCCTAGTAATAAATCGCTTCCGGCTATGCCTATTGCTTCCTTAATTTCTTTAAAATTGTCTGGTTCAATATATAACATAGCGCTACCTTTGCTTCCAGCAATGGCATTGGAGACAATTTGAGATAGTTCTTCGAGAAAATATTGACGATTATATAGCCCAGTTAAGACGTCTTGGCTGGTGAGATGCTGGAGTTTCTTTTCCAATTCTTTGTCGCGAGTTTGAACTCGAATAATAATTTGAGTACAGGGTTCACCGTCTATTGCTGCATGGGAAAATTCCATAATCGCGTTAAATTTATTTCCGTCTCCTTTGAGACCTTTGACTTCTAAACTCTGAGTTTCATCTTCGTCCTTAGAGTATTTTTTTAAAAATTCTTTAAATTTTTCGTGGTCTTCCGGTGCGACCATATCCATGATTGGCATTCCGTCAATCTCGTCTGGATCGGTTAAACCAAATTTTTCGAGGTAGGCTGGATTGGCGTGTATGTGCATGCCTTCATGTACATAGGTTATGGCATCTCGCGAACTCTCCAATAGTGCATGGCAGCGTTTTTCTGTCTCGCGGATAGATTTTTCCTGAACTCTAAATTTTCGGCGAATTTTTAAATCGCTCGCTTCTCGTTTAAGCACATATGATAAATGTTCTAAATTTTGTTTACAGATATAGTCTCGAGCACCGTAACTCATGACAGTATTCGCTTTTGACTGATCATATTCTTCATCAATCACTAAGATTGGAATATCTTTTCCAGTTTTTTTAATTATTTCGATCACTTGTAGCAGCGATGGGTCGTCAGAATTATGATTGCATATTATAAAGTCTAAGACTTGAGTTTTGACCATTTTGTTAAATTCGTCTTCCGAATCAACGTTAAATGATCGAATAGAAACGCCAGCATTACGCAACTGACTGAGCAATATCTCAATCTCATTAATTGAATCTTCAAGGACAATTGTTTTTAAAGTAAAGTCGCTATCCACGTTAATTTCCATGTGTTCCATTTTGACTGTCTAAATCTATAGTGAGATTATTGTCTAATTTTAGCTTGTTACAGCACCTTTTCGGCAATAATTAGTTTTTATTTAGGCTTATAATACTAATTATATTATTAGACCATTATTTTCCATCGATAGTTCGTTAAATTAATTACACTCGAAAAATGTGCGATTTAATCAGCTGCCGCAATAAGCTAATTTATTGCTATATTAATTGTCGTAATTTCTCTAATGAAATTAATATAGCTTATTTAACATTGGGATTCAGGATTAGTAAAATTACTAATGGCTTTGTACAAAAATTAGCTATGAGATTAGTTCTTGAGTCAATATGAGCTATTGTTCCTATATTTAGGATGGAACTAGAATAATTTCGTGCCATACTATAAGTGAGTTTATTCGTTATATTTGGCTTGACTGTGGTGATGAATACCACAATGTATAATACATGATTCAGACTTGCGTAGGAGTTTATCGATGCACGGGATTACTGTCCGAAAAGAAATAGTAGAAGATGTCAAAGCGATTGATGTAGTTCACATGAGTGCTTTTGAAGGAGAACAAGAAGTGGGTTTAATTGATTCTCTCAGAAATTCTTCAGCCTTTATTCCGGATTTGTCTCTGGTTGCGGAATTTAAGCAGCGAATTGTGGGTCACATTCTATTGTCAAAAGTAACTTTGCAAAACGGCGCGAACAGTACCGATATTTTGGCGCTTGCTCCTATGGCGGTAGTGCCGTCACAGTCTCATCGCGGCATTGGTTCTGAACTAGTCACTGCTTCGGTCGATGTTGCACGCAAGTATGACTTTGGCGCAATCGTTGTCGTTGGTCAACCAGATTTTTATCAAAAGTTTGGCTTCGAAGCAGCCAAGACGTGGAACTTACAATGTAATTTACCTGTGTCTAATGACATGATTACGGCGATGGAATTAAAACCAGGCTGCTTAGGTAGTGAGGGTCATATTATTTTCCCTTCACATTTTGAGCGGGTTTATTAACGGCTTGGTTCTAATTCGAGCCTAAGGTATAGCAACAATCGCACAGCTTATGACGATTGGACCAATGGTACTAATTTCTATTAACAAATTGTAGCCCGGCTCTTCAGAGCCGGGGTGATTTCATTCCGAGCAAAAATTTAATTTAACTTCACTCTGGATAATATTTGCAGTATTTTAAATCCACCCTGGCTCTGAAGAGCCAGGCTACAAAGCCGGGCTACATTAAATATTAGTAAGGTTAAGTAATCATAATTTTTGAGCTAGCCCCTGCAATTTCTCTAACTAATTTTGGCACCATATAACCTGAGCATTGGTTTTTCATGGCTTCAATTAGTTGACACGCCTGCTCTTGATTAACTTCAAAATGCGCGGCCCCCTGAACTGGATCTAATAGATGTAAATAGTAGGGTAAAATATTATTCTCAATTAGTTTTTCGCTTAAATTTATTAGCGCTTGAGAACTATCATTAATATTTTTAAGTAATACGGATTGATTTAGCAATAGTATTTTTTCTTGTATTAGTAATTTTATAACTTGGCTTACTTCTGAGTTTATTTCATTTGCATGATTGATGTGCGTGACAAAGATCAGTTTACTGTTGAGCTGCTTGAAAGTTTCAAGTAATTGCGTATCTAATCGCTGTGGTTCAACTATAAGTGTTCTGCTGTGAATTCTAATTTTAGTAATATGTTCAATGGCATCAATGTCACGCAGTATCATTGCGAGCTTAGCGCTATTGAGTGACAAGGGATCGCCACCACTTAAAATAATTTCGTTTATTGATTTATCTTGTCGTATGTAATCTAATCGATCTGGCCATGAGGAGTGTTTGCTATTTGCTTCGGCATAAGGAAAATTGCGCCGAAAGCAGTACCGACAGTGAATTGCACAGGCTCCCGTTGTAATGAGTAGCATCCTAGAATTATATTTTTTTAGAATGCCTGGTTTGACTGTGGCTTTTTGGTCTCCAACAGGATCGAGACTAAACCGCGGATTTTCCTCGTTTTCCGCCTGTTTTGGTAAAATTTGAAGCAAGAGTGGGTCAATTGGGTTTGATTTTTCCATTCTTTCGGCAAAACTGTGAGGCACGCGTAAAGGAAAGTTTTTGATCAAAGCGGCTGGATCTGGCAAACTGTCGCGATCTAAATTTAGATATTTTAGTAGCTCATTAATATCAGTAAATGGCTTTTTGTTTAAATGTGTGCTGTTAATTTTTAATGTGTTCATATTTTGTGTGATTAAATTGGAAAAATTATGGCTAGTTATAGTACTAATGAATTTCGCAGTGGATTAAAAATATTAATTGATAATGATCCCTGCTCAATTATTGAAAACGAAATTGTTAAACCAGGAAAGGGCCAAGCATTTAACCGGGTTAAAATTCGCAACCTAAAAACTGGCCGTGTTTTAGAGAAAACATATAAATCAGGCGAATCTGTAGAAGCGGCTGATGTGATGGAAACGGACATGCAATATCTCTATAATGACGGTGAATTTTGGCATTTTATGCATCCTGAAAGCTTTGAGCAACAGTCGGCAGATGATAATGCAGTAAGTGATACAAAATTGTGGTTAAAAGAGCAAGATATTTGTTCTATTGTAACCTGGAATGGAGCAATTATAAGCGTTAGTCCACCCAATTTCGTTAATTTAATCGTCGCGCAGACTGATCCGGGGCTTAAAGGTGATACCTCGAGTGGTGGAACTAAGCCAGCGACTATGGAAACTGGCGCAGTGATTAAGGTTCCGCTATTTATTGGCGAAGGCGAAGTATTGAAAATCGATACTCGTATTGGTGAATACATATCCAGAGTCAAAGATTAGGCAAGCCTATATGCTGCTACCAAAATGAACTGGCAAGCGAATTTATCTCCGAAACTATTACGCAAGCGAGCTGATATTCTTCTCTCAATTCGACAGTTTTTTCAAAATAAACAAATTGTTGAAGTTGATACCCCAAGTTTGAGTTTGGCCGCTAATACCGAACCTGCGATTGAAAGTTTTACGTGCCAGAGTGCGGCTCACAAAGAATCCTATTACTTAAACACTTCACCAGAATTTGCAATGAAACGGTTGTTGGCATCAGGTAGCGGCGATATTTATCAGATGTCCAAGGTATTTCGCGCCGAAGAAAAAGGCCGCTGGCATAATCCAGAATTTACCATGCTTGAATGGTATCGACTCGGCATGAGCTACACGCAATTGTATGCAGAATGTGTAGACTTGATAAAAACAGTGTCCAGCCCTTATACCGAAATCGCAAATACTCATTACCGAAGTTATGCTTCTTTGTTTATTAATTCTTGTGGAATTGATCCACATAGCTGCGAGCAAGCAGAGTTAATAGAATGTATTTACGCACACAATATTGACGTGAGTTTTGATTTAGCTGCTGCTAGTCGGGACGTATGTCTTTTTATTATTTTAACGCACATAATAGAGCCAGAATTTGAAGCTCAATGCTTAACCGTTGTTTATGACTATCCGCTTAGTCAGTCAGCGCTGGCCAAAATTAGTATGCGAAGTATCGATAATGATCAATATGCTGTGGCCGAACGATTTGAAGTGTATTGGGGTTCGGTAGAGTTAGCGAATGGCTTTCAAGAGTTGACTAATAGCGAAGAACAGTTAGAACGTTTTGAAAAAGATTTGCTGGTGCGAAAAGAAAGAGGGCAAATAATGTTGCCGATAGACAATCATTTAATTGATTGTTTGGCGAGCGGGATGCCCGAGTGCAGTGGGCTAGCCTTAGGTGTAGATCGGCTAGTCGCGTTGGTTTTAGGCTTGGATAATATTTCTGACGTGATTAATTTCGATTTTGAGAATTGTTAATAAAAACGAAGCGACTGAACGAATCCGCCTTAGCGTCCTGAGCAAGCGAAGCTTGCGAAGTGACCTCGTCAATTCAATTATAAACGTTACGAGATTGCTTCGACTGCTGGCGCAGTCTCGCAAAGACGGCGCAACACGAGATTTAGCCGGCACCATCGAAGGTGCGTCCGTGATTTTTACGAGAAAAGCAAAAAGGAACGCGACAATGTTCTTTCAACGGTGCGTGGACACACGAAGTTTCTGGATTATTCCTCCATGCGGGACAGTCTGTCTGGGCATGATTTTGAGATATAAATTACTTGTCGCGCCAAATAATTTATTCAAATTTGTATATGCCAGTCCACTGCTGTCCCGTTAACTTTTTTATCTCGATGTTTAATAGTCGCATTCACTAAACATAATAAGTGACCGATAATATCGCTTTCGAAGCTTCTCGTCGTTGCGAGACTGCATTAGCAGATGACGCAATTTCCTAACGTAAGTCATTGAATTAAGGAGATTGCTTCGGTGTGATCAAAGATCACACCTCGCAACGACTAATTCCTTTGAAACGCCTCTTGT
>QIKQ01000086.1 GCA_003233075.1 Gammaproteobacteria bacterium | reverse complement strand
AGACTTCAAGCCGCCCTAGTAACATAGCAAAACTTAAGATCCATTTTGCCAAATCATTAATATCTTTGTAGTTCTCGGCGACCTTGCCCATGCCCGGACCTAAGTTGTTCATACAAGCGGCAACTGCTGAAAAAGCCGTAGTTTGATCCATGCCTGTTAACATTAACAATAATAATATAATACTAAAACAAGCGACATAGGCTGCGAAAAAACCCCAAACAGCTTCTAGTACTCGCGAAGGCATGGCTTTGCCACCCACTTTAATTGGAATTTCCGCGCTGGGATGAATCAAGCGTTTAATTTCTCTTAATCCCTGCTTTAATAATATGACGAAACGAATCACTTTCATGCCGCCAGCAGTCGAACTTGCGCATCCGCCGATAAAACTAACAAAAAGCAATAAGACAATCAAGAAGCTTGGCCATTCTGAATAGCCCACAGTGGTAGATTCTGTCGTAACTTGTGTGGTAAATCCCGTCGTAGTACCTATCGAGATTGTTTGAAATATTCCAAAGCTAAGAGCATCTTCAAATTTTACGAAATGGCCAGAAAAATACAGATAAGCAACTGTCACCGTTGCAGCTAAAAGAAGTATCGTAATATAATATTTAACTTCTGTATCTAAAAAGTACGCGCGAGGACTTCGGTCTCGCCATGCGAAAAAATGTAATGCAAAGTTAATCCCTGCAAGTAACATAAAAGCGGCAGCAACAAGCTCAATTAAGGTACTATCAAAAAAACCAATGCTTTTGTCATGCGTTGAAAAACCACCGATCGCAATAGTTGAAAAACTATGACTAATGGCATCAAACCAATCCATACCAGCAAATTTATAGGAGAGCGCGCACGCAATAGTTAAGCCTAAATATATATACCACAATGCTTTCGCTGTTTCGGCAATTCTAGGTGTTAACTTAGAATCCTTAATCGGGCCGGGAGTTTCTGCTCGATACAGCTGCATTCCGCCTATTCCTAACATGGGTAGGACTGCCACGGCTAAAACGATAATTCCCATGCCTCCTAACCACTGCAGCAATTGCCGATAAAATAGAATTGAATGTGGCAGATGATCAAGGCCAGTTAATACGGTAGCGCCAGTGGTTGTTAAACCTGAAACTGACTCAAAAACAGCGTCGGTGAATGAAATATTTGGATCGGGAGATAACATGAATGGTATCGAACCAAATAATCCTAATACCGTCCAAAACAAAACAACAATTAAAAATCCATCACGCGTACGCAAAATTACCTGCTGTTTGCGAAACAAGCCGAACAAGATCAGACCCACGCTAATTGTCCAAACAAATGAAAGCACAAAGGCATTAAGTCCGATATCATCATAAATTAAAGCAACGATCGCAGGCGCCAACATTACAATGCTAAAGAGAACTAAGAACAAGCCAACTATTTTTATTATTAAACCAATATGCATTTTCGTACACGCTATATAAAAGTGACGCCAACTTGAAACAATTTTTCTACATCACGTACCTTGCTTTTATCAATCAAAAACAAAATCACGTGATCACCACTTTCTACCACAGTATCATGATGGGCAATTATCACTTCTTCATTCCTAACAATTGCGCATATGGTTGTGCCTTTGGGTAATTTAATATTTTCTAAGGCACGACCAACTACTTTGGATGAAGATTTATCGCCATGAGCGACTGCTTCAATCGCTTCGCAAGCGCCACGCCTTAATGAATGAACAACAACAACATCACCACGACGTACATGAGCCAATAAACTACCGATAGTGGCCTGTTGGGGCGAAATTGCAATATCAACAATACTACTTTGAACTAGATCAACATAAGCCGTTCTATTAATTAAAGCCATTACCTTACGGGCACCCATTCTTTTAGCTAGCATTGAGGATAATATGTTTGCTTCATCATCGTTTGTAATTGCACAAAAGACATCCGTATTTTCAATGTTTTCTTCAAATAAAAGCTCCTCGTCTGCAGCATCACCTAACAAAACAATCGTACGCTCTAATTCTTCAGATAATTCACGAGTTCGCTCTACATTCTGTTCAATAATCTTAACTTGATAGTTATGATCTAATGCTTGCGCTAATCGCTTGCCAATATTGCCGCCACCCGCAATTATTACTCGGCGAATAGGTTTATCTAATTTTCTTAATTCCGACATAACTGCGCGGATGTTTTCTTTAGCAGCAATAAAAAAGACTTCGTCGTCTGCTTCAATGACTGTTTGCCCATTTGGAATAATCGCCCGACCACGACGAAAAATTGCCGCTACTCGAGCTTGAGTTTTTGGGATATGTTCGCGAATAGTTTTTAACTCATGACCCACTAGAGGTCCGCCGTAATAAGCCTTTACAGATACTAATCGGACTTTGCCTTCCGCAAAATCGAGCACCTGAAGCGCCCCTGGATGCTCAATTAATCGCTGCACGTACGTTGTCACTAACTGCTCTGGGCTAATAATGACATCGATTGGCAGTGCTTCCTGGGTAAATAATTTTTTATGCTTTAAGTAGTCCAAACTGCGAACTCTAGCGATTTTAGTTGGTGTGTGAAATAAAGTATAAGCAATTTGGCAGGCGATCATATTTGTTTCATCACTATTAGTTACGGCGATAATCATATCCGCGTCTTCAGCGCCTGCACGCATTAAAACTTCTGGAGATGAAGCATGACCAACAACAGTACGCAGATCGAGTCTATCTTGTAATTCTTGCAGTACGCGCGTATTGGCATCAACTAGGGTAATATCATTTTCCTCATGTGCGAGGTTACTCGCAACCGAAGCACCCACTTGACCCGCGCCTAATATAATAATTTTCATTCGTTTCTATTCTAAATAGTTTCTAGTTAATTTCGCTATTCACTGCGATCGTGTATTAAAGTATAATGCAAACTAACTACTTTGATTTAGCGCCTTACATCATAGCCAAAAACATCACTAGCGCACCAGTTTTGAACATTCCGTATTACTTATTTTTGTTTTGTATCAATGCCCAGTGATCTCAATTTTCGATATAAATTAGTGCGCTCCATTCCTACTAGCTTAGCCAGCTCACCAACACTTCCACCACAAGCTTGCAACTGCTTTTGTAAATAATCACGCTCAAACTGCTCTCTCGCTTGCCTAAGTGGCAGCTCCAAAATATTATCTGCTAAAAGATTATTTTGCTGGCTTGTTGGCGTTTTAATACTAAGCGCTGCGTCCACCTCTTCGACTGAAATTTCATCGCTGCCGCCCAAAATTAGCAAACGCTGTACAATATTTTTTAATTCTCGGACATTGCCTGGCCATCGATAATGACGCAATTTATTTTGCGCTGCGACACCAAAATGCCGGTAACTTAAATGCTCTCGGCTTACAAATTGCTCCACATAATAATTCACTAAATCTATCGTATCTTCGCTATGATCTCTCAAGCTAGGAACATTAAATGGCACTACATTTAAATGATAAAATAAATCTTCGCGAAATTTCCCATCACTCACTAATTGTGCCAAATCAGCATGCGTTGATGCGATGATACGCACGTCAATTTCAACTGCATGAGTACCGCCAATTCGAATAAAAGCTTGACTCTCTAATGCACTCGATAATTTCGTTTGCGTTTCATAATCCATGTCTGCAATTTCATCAAGAAACAAAGTACCACCGTTGGCTTGTTCCAGCTTACCGTAATGTACGTTTTCATTGTCTTCGAAACCAAATAATTCTACTGCTGAATTTTCCTTAGCGATTGCGCCGGCACCCATTTCAGTAAAGGGCCCATTTCGTCTTGCACTTAGCAAATGCATATAACGCGCGAATGTTTTTTTGCCACTGCCAGCCTCACCTTGGATAAGCACCCAAGTATCATGACTTGCTATACGTTTCGCCTGAGAACGGGCATTCTCCATTACCTTACTATTACCTCTAGGTTCAGTAAGAGTGTCTGCGTTTTGTTTTAAACCTTGATTCTCACGTTTGAGCTTAGATGATTCAAGCGCTCTCTCGACAGTTAATAATAGTTTCGCAAGCGACAAAGGTTTTTCGATGAAATCATAGGCGCCAAGTCGAGTTGCTTCTACAGCAGTTTCAACAGTTCCATGACCTGATATCATTATCACTGGAAAAGGCAACTCACCTCCATCAGACCATTCTTTTAATATAGTAATGCCATCGATATCAGGCATCCAAATATCGAGCAGCACTAAATCTGGTTTTTTTTCCTTACGTAAGACTTTAGCCGTCTCGCCATTTTCTGCGGTGCTAACTTCATAACCTTCATCAACTAAAATCTCTTGAACAAGATTCCTGATTTCAGGTTCATCATCCACAACTAAGATATAGGGTTCAGACATTCCTGATACTAGCCTTTTGTTTTATGGTCGTTTACTTGTGGTAACACTAGCTCGTTATTTCCTGAATCAATTGCACTTGGCTTATAATTAAGCACTGGTATGCGAATAGTTATTCTAGCACCATTTAACTTTATGTTCTCAGCCCAGACCATGCCATTATGCTCTTCAACTATTCTTTTTACTATAGCTAAGCCCAAGCCAGTCCCCTTCGGCTTAGTCGTAAAATAAGGTTCAAAATGTTGCCCATCTGTCTCTTCCAGAAAGCCATCACCATAGTCTTGGATTATCATTTCTATGGCCTGACTTGACTCATCACTTATAAACTTAGTACTAATATCTAATTTTTTTTCTTTTTTATCCTGCATTGCTTCAATCGAGTTTTTAATAAGATTATGCAGCAATTGGCGTATTCTACCCGCATCTGCCTCTATCATTGGCAGTTCATTTTGCAGACTCAAGTTTAGCTGCAAACTTTTCTCACTAACTGAGTATAGGTCGCTAAGTTCTTGAATTAAACCATTAAGATCTAATTCAGTTAATTCGACTTTAGGTGCGCGCGCATATTCAGAAAACTCATTAACCATTTTTTTCATCGCTTCTACTTGTTGAACGATAGTATGCGTTGATTTATCCAGCAATTCGAATTCTTCTTTGCTCATCGTAGCCGAGTATTTACGTCGGATTCTTTCTGCGGATAGCTGGATTGGTGTTAAGGGATTTTTTATCTCGTGCGCTAATCGACGAGCCACCTCGCCCCAAGCCGCATCTCTTTGCGCTTGCATTAAAGCGGTAATGTCATCAAATACAACGATATGATCGCCGTATTCTTCTGCTTCATCCTTCAAAGTCGTGCCACGACATAAAAGTATCTGCCGCCCACCTTTCGAAAATATCTCAATTTGAGATCGCCACTCAAGTTGGTCACTTTGCAAATAGGGAGTAATTGTTTCAATGAAAACTTTTAGTTGTTCATGCTTAACACCCAAATTTTCTAATGGTTTGTCAATAAACTCCCCCATATCAATAGCAAAAATCTCGCTGGATTCTGAATTGATAACCCTTAATATTAAATTCTGATCCAGGGTAATAACACCCGAAGAAAGATTCGACAAGACCGCTTGTAAATAAGTACGCTGTTCTTCTGCCTGTTGCTGGCTTAAACTGGCAGCGCTACTCGCCTGCGCTATACGTCGAGTCATATCATTAAATGAGTCCACTAGGAAACCAAGCTCATCGTGGGTTTTACTTGGAATTTGCTTGTCATACTGGCCATCCGCGACTGCTCTGGTCGCGTAAGCCAAGTCAGTGATCGGTTGAACTAATCGCGCCGTCGAAAAAAACGCTGCCCATATGGCGGCCGTCAAGCTCAACATGAAAACCAAACCCAGGGTTAATAAATAACTCATTTTAAGATTTTCGCGTAAATGTTTTCGAGATGTATAAGCACGTTTTGCCTGCTCCACACCTTTTGCCAATTTGTCGAGACGTTTTGCAATCGGGTAGGTCGCTAACAAAAAACGATCCTCGAAAGACCCACTCAGGGTCGGGTCAGCGGAAACACTAAAAATTGGCACTACTATTCGGATTGCCAATCCCGAATCACCAACCGGGTCCAACTTTATATCGATGCCGCGTTTATTATTTTTTAGCGACATTAATAAATCAGGCGGCGGACTTTGTGGTTTACTAACAGCTTCTGCGCTAGTGTACGCCCGAATATTGGTGCCCGCTAATACCATTAACTCGGCTGCTCTATTATTATCTCTCATTTCATCGAACCTAAGAGGCTCATTGGCAATACGATCGTCCGCTATCAGCTTCCTAGCCATAAGGCGAGTACGTTTAAGCAATTCTCTTTTCTTTAAATCCAATGCTTCACGACTAAGCTTGAGAGCAGTATTGACGGCCAAATCAAGCTGATCTATTGATTGCTGATCTATGTCTCGATTTAACAATTGAAAGGAAAAGTAAAAAACGAGTACAACCGGAATGACGGAAATAACAGTAAACATGACCACCATGCGTGCATTCAGTCTTGACCCAGGTTCATTTCTTTTATATTTTCGAATTAAACTAGTTAGTTTTATTCCAATTAAAAGCGTTAAGAAAAAAACGCCAAAAATATTAATTAGAACAATAGGCATGAAGCTATGCCCACCACCTTTCGGACTGGTAATGGTTTGACTAAGCTCCTTTGTGCTGTCAGTTAATAAATACAATGAAACCAAAAGCAATAGAAACAATATACTGGCTGGAATTATTCCAGTTAAAAGACGCTTGATTGTTACAGCTGCCACTGAAACCACTTGCTTTTCAGTCGCCACTCGGAAGACATGTAAGCCCATAAACGCAGCGGCGACGGCAAATCACCTACCACTAGTTTTACTCGAATACGTCCATAATAAGTTTCCGCACTATTCAATAAGTTGCTATCAATTATAGGTAAGTCTTCAATTTCACTAATTTCTGATATCGCTGATTCGCTGGTATCGTAGCTCGCCTTAACATTAGTATTTAAATTCGTTAGAATATATTGCTCAGACAAATAATGATATTGCAGCCTATATTTTTGCTTTAGTGTTGCTATTGTTTCATCCCACAGATAATTGCGTTGCCTTAAGATTTCTGTTTTTAATTGCAATGTGATTGGTACGCCACTTTTCAAAGCATCTTGTGCAGCTTGACTTAAGCCGTAATACACTTTTGCCTGTAATAAATAAACACCGCCTTCATGTTTAGACTCAGCATCACAGATTTCAAAATACTTTTTTATTTTAGAGTCAAAGCTCGTTGGACACTTAGTTTCACTGACAGGTGTACTTTCTGATTCATCAACATCATTAGCGAAAACTTGAGACACGGACAGGACAAGCCCGCAAAACAACAACGGGAAATTAATTCCTAATTTTAAAATTGTACCTTTCTTGATCATTAATACTAAACTTGCCTGCATAGGTCTTGATATTCACACTATATTACGTCTTGATGTTCATAATATATATTAAGTATAGAATAGTGTAATTTGTCGGCGAAAGGTACTATTTTTTAACAATAGCCTGCTAAGGCATATTCATTGGAAAAACACTTCCAGCAGTGATTTTCTCACAGATTCAGGATTAAGATCTGATCAAACAAAAGTACTATTTTTATATGTCATAAAGTCGTCAAATAGATAGTATCGACCCACTGCTAACAAACTCAATAACTGCTTTATGGTTACATTAGGAAGAAAACTTTCCCTAAACCGGCCACTCTAATTTCGACAATAGAATTGTAAAATGATCACCAAATCGTAGATACGACACTTTTTTTTACGCGTTGCTCGTTCCTTACCGGCTACAAGTTAAACAATTGAATTTGGGAGATTGCTTCAAACGCTCTGCGTTTTCGCAACGACGCAAGGTTGGGAAATAACTTCAAACGCTCTGCGTTTTCGCAACAACGCAAGGTTGGGTAGGTTGCTGCTCAACATTCGAAATTCAATTAGTTGAATAGATCTTTGTTTAGACAAGGCATGCCTCACTGCTGTCCCACAAATATTAAGTTCCGATGTGTAGCCAGTTATCGAGAAATCAGCTTGCACTCAACCTTGCCCATCGTTGCGAGACTGCATCAGCAGATGACGCAATCTCCTAAGCTAATTCATTGAATTTAGGAGATTGCCACGAAATACTCAACGAGCATTTCTCGCAACGACGAATGCTTTTTAGATTCTTCTTA
>QIKQ01000322.1 GCA_003233075.1 Gammaproteobacteria bacterium | reverse complement strand
TAGTTTTTTGTGGTTCATTTGATTACTCATTATTTTACCTTTCGTTAGGTTACTGATAATGAGCAGTTACACAATTGTTTTTACAGCCTCGCCGCGCCAGTCAAGGATTCCTAACATGGACGCCAAATAATTTTTCAAATTACAGCAATGACACCAATCTCGTACTTAAGCACACTAAAAAGTGATCAGCGACCTGCTCCACGGTGCTATAATCTATTTTATATACACGCTTTAGCCCCTCGCATTGAAGCAACGTAGTAAATTTTTAATCTAATTTAAAGCGATGGTAAATTTAAATGCTTAAACAGACGGCAAAGCGAATAGCTCGCCTTATTGCACTCATTAGTATGCTGCCAATTTATGCTGCTTTTTTAATTGCCAGCTCATTCGCGTCTAAAGACCTGGCCTTTTCCGGGTTCTCCCAACTAATCAGCCTTTTTCCAGGAATTTCAGGAAGTTACCTGAGATCTGCTTTTTACAAACTTGCCTTAGCAAAAAGCCATGAAGAACTAACAATCGGTTTTGGCACAATCTTCTCCCAACAACAGACCGAACTTTCCCACGGCGTCTACATTGGGCCCCAGTCCAATATAGGTAAATGTCGCATCAAAGCAAACTGCCTACTCGGCAGTGGCGTACACATCATGAGTGGTAAAGGCCAGCACAATTTTTCAGATATAAACACCCCAATTAGAGAACAAGGGGGGAGTTTCGAAACCATCACTATTGGTGAAGACAGCTGGATAGGAAATGGATCTCTTATCATGGCGAACATAGGAAAAAAATGCGTAATTGGCGCCGGTTCAGTCGTTATAAATGACATACCTGACTTTTCAATTGTCGCGGGTAATCCAGCAAAAGTAATCAAACAAAGAAATCAGTAACCATAAATGTTGCCCCGAGGATTATCAGGCAACTTTATACAAACACTGACAAACTCTCCCCAGGAGTCATTAGCAGGTAAACTCATGGATAAACAACAGTCGTCAACAAGTAACTCTGTCGCCATTGAGGTGGTCGGAAAAAATGAGGGGTTTTGCAGAACCGGCATTCCTTTTCCTGCGGGCAAAGTCACCTCATTAACGCAATTAACATTACATTTAGGCACCAAAACAATAGAATGCCATGCACACCCACTTTGTTACTGGCATGATGGTAGTATAAAGTGGGTCAACATTGGTTTCTTTCATTTAGCAACAGCACAAAAGCAATATCATCTGCTCATCTCCAATGAACCAACCGTCAAACCAACTCTCCACGATGTTGCAAAACTTCAGATTAGCAATGATGCAAATAATCTCACTATCTCAACGCCCGAGCATCGATTTACCATCGCTTTAACAAGCTTATCGCTGACAGTGCAAAGAGCCGACAAGCCACAACTGACCATCACCTCATTAGCCGGCACCCTATCACAGGATAACCAACCCACCTCGACAAAACTCACTCATTGGCGCTCTCGCTCATTCCAGAGTTTAGCGAGCAATAACGCAGCCAATATTATCGAGCTAGAGCTGAAAGGTTATTTTGAATATAAAACAGATAAGCAGCCATTACAGTTCACGACAGTGGTAGAATTTTATCGCGCCATGCCATTGATAAAGATACAAACAACACTACACAATCCTAACCCGGCTACACACCCACACGGGCTTTGGGATTTAGGAGACCAGGGGTCTGAACTATTTAACGCCTTTGAGTTTGACCTAGAATTAGCTAATAATGACAACCTGTCATATCAAGCATCACGAGATGCATCATGGCTGCAAGCTAGGCCTGATACCCACATCACCCAGCATGCTAGCGGGGGTGATAATTGGCAAAGCCCGATTCATGTGGATAAAAATAATCAGGTCGCGCTGAAAACAAACGGTTTTGAAATCACAGAAAACCACAATCAGATAAGCTCAGGCATAAGAGCAACTCCCATCATACATGGCGTTAATGGCACCAGCTTAACCGTGGAAAAATTTTGGGAGAACTTTCCATCATCAATCATTATCAACAGCAACAATAAATTACAGATAAATTTTTTTCCCACAATCAACGGCACACCACATGAACTCCAGGGTGGTGAGAAAAAAACGCACATCTTTTGGTTAAATTTTAGCACTCAATCCGATGCATTACACTGGGTTCACACCCCACCCACCGCCAAACCAGATACCGACTGGCTGGTCACATGCTCTGCATTACCTGTTTTTATCCCCATCAGCGAAACAGATGGTATCGCTAAATTAATCGGCATCGGGTTAACCCATAAGCATAATTTCTTTGCCAAACGTGAAGCGGTCGACGAATATGGCTGGCGAAATTTTGGAGAATTATACGCAGACCATGAATCACTGGGATACAAAGGCGAAGAGTTGTTTATTTCTCACTATAACAACCAATATGACCCTATCTACGGTTTTTTAAGACAATTCTTATTGACTGGCGATAATCGCTGGTTTGAGCTTGCCGATGACCTAGCCCGACATGTCAAAGACATTGACATATACCACACCACTGATGACAAAGCCGAATATAATGGCGGCCTATTTTGGCATACCGACCACTACGTAAAAGCAGCCACAGCAACACACCGCTCATTTTCAAAAGCACAAGGAAATACTCCTGATGAAGATCGTTCAGGTGGAGGAGGCCCGGGCGGACAACACTGCTACACCACAGGCTTAGCATATCATCACCTACTCACTGGCTCCGAAGAATCGAAGCAAATGGTTCTGTCCCTGACTCAGTGGATTACTCGTGTCTACGATGGTTCAAACACCTGCTTTGAACTATTACTTGCTTTCAAAAACCGTCAAGCCTCCGGTCGAAAAAACCACTTTAATGGGCAATACCCACTTGACCGAGGCACCGGCTATTACATAATTGCATTACTAGACTGCTATCAATTAACTCAAGAGCCAGATTATCTTCTCCAAGCAGAGAAAATCATTCGTAATACGGCACATCCAGCAGATGATATCGCAGAGCGAAATCTCGCCAATATCGAGGAATGCTGGTTCTACACCGTTCTATTACAGGCAATCTGCCTCTTTCTCGACATCAAAGATGCCAATAAATTATATGATGAAGCTTTTTACTACGCTCGAGACACCCTACTGCACTATGCCAACTGGATGTTGGTAAATGAATCCCCCTATCTATATAAACCTGAAATACTAGAATTCCCAAATGACACATGGGCTGCACAAGAATTAAGAAAAACCCATATACTGGCAGCCGCATTTTATTATGCACCAAACCATCAAGAACCCTATTTGGATAAAGCAAAATTTTTCCGGGATTATGTAATAACACAATTATCAACATCCATTGAGAAGAGCTATACCCGAATATTAGTATTATTGATGCAAAACCATGGTCCATTCGAGTACTATTCATCCAAGTCAAGCAATACCAGCCTCAAACACTGCCGTAAAGACTGGCCTAAAGCAAATTATCAACAGCCCAATAATATTGGGTTAAGCCTGATTAAAGAATTTTTCAAACGATTACTTCAGTTATCTATTAAAAATGAAATTCGCTGGATAAAAATGCGCATTGAACGATAAAAATGCGCACAGCACACAACCCTGAAAATAAAAATATGAAAAAAACCATCAATGTTTTACAGTTTATTTGTCCTACCGGTTTTTATGGTGCCGAACGCTGGATTTTAGCTTTAGCAAAACATTTAGAGCCAAACAACATACGGTGCGATCTTGTCGTTACTATTGAACCTAGTGCTCAAAACTTGGAAATCAGTCGGCAATATAAACTACTGGGACTAGACACCTATGAAGTCCCCATGAATAGTAAATTCGACTTTTCTGCTATCTCAAAGCTGACTGATATCATTCGCAAAAAAAAAATCGACGTAATACATACCCACGGCTATAAGTCAGACATCATAGGAATTATTGCTGCACGAAAAGCAGGTATTCCTTGTGTCGTCACCCCTCACGGCTTCGCCAATGAAAAAGACCTCAAACTAAACCTTTTTATCTGGCTAGGCTGCAAAGCAATGCGCTATGCAGCAAAAGTTGCCCCGCTTTCGTTACAATTGCTTGAGGACTGTAAACGGATTGGTGTACCAGCCACAAAAATTGAATACATACAAAATGGCGTAGATCTTTCTGAAGTAGAATCACAACCAGTCCCTCAGCCATCTGCCGAAAAGCGCATCGGTTTCGTAGGCCAGATGATTAATCGTAAAAACATCTTCGATCTTTTAGACATTTTTGATGCACTGCATGCAAAACACCCGGACACCCGCTTAATTTTACTCGGTGATGGCAATCAGCGCGAGACCTTGGAAGCGCATGCAAAAACATTAGCCAGCCGAAATAACATTGAATTCTCTGGCTTTGTTGATGATCGCCTTGCACTTCTGAAATCATTCGACCTGTTTGTAATGACCTCCACCCTTGAAGGAATCCCGCGCTGCCTAATGGAAGCTACCGCAGCTGAAATACCCGTTGCAGCCTATGATATCCCAGGAATAGACCAACTCATTGCCCACGATCAAACCGGTCTCTTAGCACCACTTGGTGATAAGCAACAACTGTTAGCTCACTGGGAAACACTGCTGTTCGAACCAGAAATAGCAACCCGGTTAGCAACTGCTGCTAAAGAGTATGTATACAAACATTACTCAGCTCAGCGCATGGCAAATGAATATACTGCACTGTTTGAAGCGCTTATAAAGCAGCCCTGACAGTTCATTAGCGATAATTAAAGATGCTCAAATGGCCACTCCATCAATTAACTCAAGTGACGTGTCTGCCATTTTCCACCCGCACTAAAGCGCTTACAACATTAAAAAAATAAGGGTCAGATGTAATGAGCATAGAAATCCGTCCAGCACTTGCCGCTGATAAAGCTAGCTGGAATCAGTATGTACAGCACCATACTCAAGCTACGCCATACCATAACTTCGCTTGGATTGAGAGTGTCGAGCAGGCCTACGGACACCAAAATAGCAGTCAGATAGCCATGATAGATGGTAAAATCGTTGGAATATTACCCGTTATTAAAATGCAGCCTCCACTATCCGGGCACTTCTATTGCTCACTGCCCTATTGTGATATTGGTCATATACTTGCCGACAATGAAGAGATTACTGCCACATTGCTAGAAAAACTCCAATGTATGAAAAGTGACAGCGGTGCCAGAAAAATTGAATACAGAGATGTCGATTCACCTACTGATCCCAATATTACAACGGAGCACTTACAGGGGAAAAAAGTCAGCATGTTGCTCACACTCCCAAAGACATCTGAATTGCTATCAAAAGGCTTTAAATCGAAGCTTCGCAGCCAAATCAGAAAATCTGAAAAAAATGGCTTAACCTATAAAATAGGCAACAATGCAAAGTTACTAGAAACCTTTTACCAAGTCTTTATCTATAACATGCGAAAACTGGGCTCGCCTGTACATAGCAAACAGTGGTTCGATACGATACGCAAAAACTACGATGAAAACATAGTAATATCCATCGTCTATATTCACAACACTCCGATTGGTGGCGGTATTGTTTTACGCAATAGCAACAAGGCCTGCATTCCTTGGGCATCAACACTTGCTGAATACAACCGCCTAGCTCCTAATATGCTGCTCTATTGGTCACTACTCAAAGAAGTCACCGATAACGGTGCAAAGGAATTTGATTTTGGACGCTCTACCTATGGAGAAGGCACCTTCAAATTCAAACAACAATGGGGAGCACAACCTCGCGCGCTCAATTGGCATCTACCCGGCGAGCAGCACACATTATCAGAAGCACCGGCAGAACTAGGCAAGCTAAGAAAATTAGTTGAGCAAACTTGGTCTAAACTACCAGTCGGTATCACAGTATTTATGGGGCCAAGAATCAGAAAACACATCAGCTTATAGTGTTTTGTTAAAACCCCAGTAGAATCAGTAAACAAAAAATATACGCAAGTCCCTGCTCCACAAATGGTATAAATCACGCTAAAAGGGGCTTGCATAAAATAACAGGAATATACAGCTATGTGCGGGATTGCAGGTTTTACACGATTTAATCATCCGATGGGAGATATTGATAGCCTCAAAGCGATGGGACATGCGATCTTTCACCGCGGCCCAGATGCAGGTGGCGAGTACCTTGATGATGATATCGGTCTCTCCCATCGTCGACTGAGTATTATTGACCTCTCGGAAGCTGGCAATCAACCCATGACCTCTATCGACAAACAGATAGTCATCGCATTCAATGGAGAGATATACAACTTCATTGAATTACGAGAAGAACTTGAACAACAAGGCCATTCATTCCAGACCCATACTGATACCGAAGTAATCCTCGCGCTCTACCAACAGCATGGAGAAGCCTGCCTAGAAAAGTTAAATGGCATGTTCGCTTTTGCTCTGTGGGATAAACAGCGCAAACAACTCTTTATCGCTCGAGATAGGATTGGCAAGAAACCATTATATTATTTCCAGCAAGATGGTCGCTTCGCCTTTGCATCTGAAATAAAAGCACTACTCGAATTACCCGATATCCCGCGTGATATTCGCCTTGATGCGGTATACGATTTCTTTGCATATCAGTACATCCCGGATCCCAAAAGTATATTTCAACACATACATAAATTACCACCTGGGCATCATATGACCATCAATGCTGATGGCATTAAGATTCAAAAATACTGGGATATTTCGCTCAAACATATCTGCACAGCTAGCGAACCTCAACTAACAGAAGAATTATTAGCGATCACCACTCGCTGTACCAAAAGGCGCATGATAAGTGACGTTCCACTGGGAGCATTTCTAAGCGGCGGAATCGATTCCAGTGGTATTGTCGCGATAATGGCACAGCTCAGCGATACTCCAGTTAAAACCTGCTCTATTGGATTTGATGACAAACGATTTAATGAGACAGAGTTTGCACAAATTGTCGCCAATCAATACAAAACTGAACATCATGAACTGATCGTACACCAGAATGTCAAAGACAATCTTGAAAAGATAGTTCGCTTTTTTGATGAACCTTTTGCTGACCCATCATTAGTGCCCACCTATTTTGTATCCGAACTGGCACGACAGCAGGTCACGGTAGCAATCTCGGGGGATGGTGGTGATGAGGTTTTTGCTGGTTATGAGAAATACACTATTGATGACATTGAAAACCGTTTACGCACCAAGTTTCCGCGCTGGGTACGAAAAAACATATTCCCAACACTCGCTAATCTGCTGGCCAAAAGCAACTCAACTGTGTGCCGAAAAGGAAAAACATTACTAACCAGCCTTAGTCTGGAACCTGCAATGGGCTTTTACCTATCCAATGCACAAATTGATGACCGTCACTGGGACGCACTCATTAAGCCCACCGTAAAACAAAAACTAGGTAATTATCACCCTTCCAAGCTCACCACTGATGCGTATGAAAGGTCAGATGGTCAGGACCATCTAGCAAAAATCCTGTATACCGATATGAAAACTTATTTACCAGGTGGTATTCTTGTTAAAGTCGATCGTATGAGCATGGCGAACTCACTTGAAGTCCGCGCACCGATTCTGGATAAAGAGGTAATCGAGTTTGCAGCAACGTTACCATCTAACCTGAAGTTTAATAAAGGTGAAAAAAAATACATTTTGAAAGAGGCCTTCAAGCCACTATTGCCCGATGATATTTTGTACCGTAAAAAAATGGGATTCTCTGTTCCACTTGCCAGTTGGCTAAGAGATGAATTAAAAGAGCTAACGGAAGATTATCTATTTAGTAAATCCAATG
The DNA here is from genome assembly GCA_003233075.1 of Gammaproteobacteria bacterium. GTDB lineage: Bacteria > Pseudomonadota > Gammaproteobacteria > SZUA-21 > SZUA-21 > SZUA-41. The sequence goes on along the minus strand of QIKQ01000322.1, from coordinate 6,305 downwards.
GAATTCAGCAGTTTTTTAACATGGATGTGGTTAAAAAGCTTTGGTCACAGCATCTAAGCAAAAAAGCAGACCACTCAAATCTACTATGGAGTATGCTGATGTTTCAAATGTGGTGGCATAACTACATGCCAACTAACAGCAACACAAAATAACCAGAATATAAACGGCATTCATCATCAGGAATATCGTGTTCCCGGGAAACTTGTGCCGCTGATTTATTGCCGCATCAATGACGTCTTTCTTTAATTGTGGGTCGTATTTTCTGTTGGCCATGTTTTATCCTCTTCTAGGTGATATGATAATTCATCATCTAGGTACGGGATAGTTTAGCCACTCTACAACGTCACCAGTGGTTCTGATACATCGTGAATTGTCTTGGAGCGATGTGGTAGCGAACTCCCTGATACAGTGCAATCATTACTGATTTGGGGGCGGGTTCTCTATATCCGAGGATTGCTTTGAAGCATGTTTATTTCGAACTACTTGAAAGGCCTCACCTACTAGCCATTTTAAGTATAAAATTTCTTTTTTATTTCTATAAAAGAAAAGAATTGCAACCAAAATAATAATGTACGACAGCGAGAAGAAAACTCCACAGATAAACACGTAAAGTAGTAATGGTAAGCTTTCGGCAAAATGGAGATTATATACTACAAAAGATGCGCAAGCTAATGATATAAAAACAGGCAACAATAGGGTTAACAGGTTGATAAGCGATGTGTTGACGACGCTTTTAATATATAAAAGAAGAAATAAAGAGAGTGCAAGAGCAACTAGAGACCTTGCAAATGAAAATTCAGCTAAGTCATCAAAACTAATGGTAAGTAAAATAATGACAGTAAAAAATAAACCAAAAAGTTCATAATAAAATTGAACTTTAGTTTTCCCCAGTGAGGTGAGTAAATGTTGTATGACTGAGCTAAGTGAAGCGGCGACAATCAAAATAGAAAGCAGTCCAAGTACGCTTGAATACTTTACCCACTTATCACCTAGTAATATCAATACTATTTCTTTATCAAACATCCAGATAAAAGCGGTTACTGGGAGCGAGAAGAGTAAAATTAAAAACAAACAGATTGAAAATTGAAAGCTGAGCTTGTTGTCGTCATGCTTTGCTTTTGAAAACGATGCTAGTAATGGTTCTGTTGCTGGCATAACAACATCCCGGCCAACCATACTTACTAGCGATTTCATTAGATTAAAGCCGCCTAAGCTACTAATGTCAAAAATCTTTGAAACTAGAAAAACATCAAATTCAGCTTTGCTGAAGCCTAGTAGCCCTCTAGGCAGCATCCACTTAGAAAAGTCCCATTGATCTTTGAAGTTAGCAAGAGACAGTCTAGGTCTGAAATCATGAATAATATAGGAACCAGCGACTAGCGCAATAAATGAGATGACAGTTCCAATTATTAATGCCCAGTAACTTTCAATCCAGAGTGCGATTGAAATTGTAAAAGCAAATGCAATAAGTTTTTGACATAACCCTAGGTAAAAAAGGGGTTTGTAATTAAATTCTTTCTCGTAGAGTATAATCCCAACATTTTTGAATGCGCCAAGAGGTAGTATTAATGAAATTATAAATAACACTTCATTGAGCTCAGGCTTAGCATAAAAATTGGTGATCACTGGAATCAATAATAAAAAACAAAGCCAGAATATAATTTTAGTTATCAAGTTTAGTGTCCAGGCGGTGTTTATAATATCCTTGTCAATATATTCTTTATGAATAACATATTCTCGTGTGCCTGTATTAGATATAGCGTCAAAAAGATGGATGATGACGGTGGCGATGGCTACAATTCCGTAGTCTTCGGGTGTTAACAGTCTGGCAAGTATCAGAGTGCTAATCAGTCCGATACCTTTTGTGATGAATTTCGTTAAAAATAGAAATGCGGAACTTTTGATTATACGAGCACTTAAAGACATAAAAGGGACCTTGAAATACAGGATTGGCTCATGTAAATAATTTTTGGGTTGTCTAGTGTCTGACATGCACGATGTATTTTGTAGTAAGCGGCCATTTTTATCTTTACTATAGTTTGTATTCAGGCATGTGTTCTCGATAAAATACCTAGTGCTATTAGGGGATTCTGGTTTTTATATTTTGTTGCCTGGACTTGTCTATCTCTTGGGCCATGACTTTCTCTACTGTAATAATCAGTGCAAATACGAGCCATGTTATATCATTATACGCATATTCATAAAATGCCCCGCCAGTAATAAATACAGACATAGAACATATAAGCATAGTTGATATTTGTCTGTAAAATTCAATGGAATCGGGGTTTTTCACTTCTTTTTTTGCCATTGCTCTAATTTTAAAAAGTTTCCAATAAGAGATTACAAACAGAAGAACCCAAACGATGAAGCCCATATAGCCAGCATCTGCAAGAACTTGAAAGTGGCTGCTATGCACAGATCTGGATTTTCCATATTGACCGTCGCTGATATCGAACTCATTATAAAACGCAGGGTAACAGCCAGGGCCAACGCCTAAAGGATGAGCTGCCGTCATATTAGTGGCAACCTGCCAGAAATGCGGCCTAGACTCTGCCGAGTTATCTCGATCTTCTTCTTCAACAAACACACTGGAGATTCTTTGCTGAAAGCTTTCTGGAGGCGGAAAAATACTAAATCCTATGAAAAGAATAATGGGCGAAATAATTAGCATTCTAATACGAAATTTATGCAGCAATACCCAAATGATAAGTCCTACACAGGTTGCAAGGAATGAACCTCTTGATTCAAGGGATATAATATTGTAAAAACTAAATACAACAGTTGCTATGAAGATGAGTTTGTATAGCTTTAAAATCAATGGCTGGCGGTACCATGCATCATTTCCTTCGTGTATGAGCCTAGAATTGATAAATTGGTAGGTGAATATCATGAAAAACAGCAGCATGCCTGTGCCCAATGCAAATGCGTTGCTACCTGAAAACAAGCCTGATAGATTGTTTGCACCATAATTGCTTGTCCCGCTTATTAGGGCATTTAATCCCCCTTTAGCACTGTGAGCGGCAATCGAAATTGAAATGACGGCAATTAGCCAGAACAATATTTTTTTGCTGGTGATTAATTCAGCGCTGAGCAGCACAATATAGAATAAAGTAAACAATGAAAAAACGGTGGCGGTTCTAAAGGATAAAACAGACCCACAGCCATTAGTCGTTTCAGCAATGAGTATTAGCCCCAAAAAAAGCAGCATCAAGGCTGCAATGGGGTTATTGATTTTGGGGACTTTCTTTTGTAAAAAGGCTGGAATGACTATTAATATAGCAGCGATAAGGGGGAGTTTTAAATTAGCTATTAGGCTTCCCCATACCCATTCATGGGGACGGAATATCCCAAACCACCAGTATGTATAGAGGGCTGCTGTGCGTGAAGTTAACGCTAGGGCGAAGCAAACAACGATCATTCCCAGTATGAAATTATCGCGCATGAATCGCTTCTCCTTGAATATTACCCGTTATTGGTTCATGCATCATTGCTAAATAGAGGCTTTGGGTGGCGGTTGTAGCACTGTTCATCGTCGGTAAGTTAAGTGTTTTGATATCTTGCAGTGAAGAAGTGTGGTGGTAATGAAATTATGCTGCTCCCCCTGCACCTATTATTGCAAGAAATGCAGCTTCTGTTTTCCCTAGCTTTAAACCATTGATTTCAAAAAAGTTATTGTTTTTAAAGTCCAGTGCGGTTGCCTCAGATGTTCGCTGTAGTGTTAGGTTGTATTCTTGCATTTTATTGAAAAAATATTGTGTTGGGCTCATGGTTTCATTTTTTATCCATTCTTCATAGACGGATTCACATTCCTTTAAAGCGGATAAATGATCGTCAGACAGATTCTCCGTGTTATTTGAAGGGCTGGCATTTGCTTGGTTGCTAATTGGCACGGCAATTGATAGTAGAAGTAGAGAGCAAAATCTTCGCCGGGTAAGGTTTTTCACGTTAAATGATACTCTTTAATTTGTCAGCCAACCTGATGGTGATAGCAATGATCGTCAGCGTCGGGGGGACGTGCCCACCCGTTGGGAATACAGAGCTTCCAGAGATGTAAAAATTTTTAGTACCAAATACTTTTAACGATGGGTCTACAACGCCATTTTTGATATTGTTACTCATCTTGGTTGTTCCCATGTGATGTTGACCAAAGCCCAGCTGACTCTTCCACAGACGGCTATCCCTTTCTTTTAGTAGACGTATTCTTCCAATAGTCTGAAAGCTTGGGTCCTTTGCTAAGAGTTCAAGAGTTTTCCAAGCCTTCGCTTTGTCATATTCGGAGATGTGAAAATCAATTTTTACTTTTTTAATACCTAGTTGGTCTTTACTCTTACCTAATGTGATCTGGTTATTTCTATCGGGTGTTTGTTCAATCATTGACGTAATTTGATAGCCACCAAATTTGTGTGCTGAGTCAAAGAAGGAGGTATCCATCTCTTTTTTCAGGATAGTCTCGGCAATATGATCCAAATCTTTAATAATGTTAAGTAGATGTCCGCCAAAGTCATCCGGTGCCTCACCTTTTTTTACACTATTGGAAACAATATGCGCTGATGATATGCCTGTCGATAGTTCCAATTTGGAGAGCCTAGTGAAATATATTCTTAAGTTATTAGTACGGTATTTTCTTTGTGCCGAGTCGTTTAGTGATGCCCTACCTCTAATGTAAAGCTCACCATCCAGCATTCCTTCGTATATTTTATCCAGCTGATATTCATTGAATGGTAGAAAATGAGCAGCTCTTATTGTTGGGTGCTCCATAAAATAACGCCCTACGTTAGCGTGATGATTGCCTAGCTGATCATCGTGTGTTTCGTTGAAGGTGAGTAACATGCGTGTATTTTCAATGCCTCCAAGGCACATAATAAAAACTTTGGCATCTACTCGGTGTTGAACATCTTTTTTAAGTGTACGGAATATTACGGATTTGACTAATTGCTTTTCATTGTCATACGTCAGATCTATGACGTTTGCATTTTTAATGATGTTGATATTTTTGGCGTTGTTTAGGTTGCCTCCATACTCTCGGTAAAACTGTGTTGGATATAGCGGTGACTTGGTAACTTTCGAGTTGAATGAGGCGGAGTTTGAGAAAATATCGGTGCCATTGAGTTTCCCCCCCCAGAAGCCAAAATGATATCCATCTTTGCCTACTCTGGCATATTCTTCGGCTTTCGTATAATAAGGCTCTAACTCTTCGTAAGTAAATGGCCAGCCGCTATCATTTACCCAAGATCTTTTTTTGAAGTCAATAGGTGAAAATCTTTCAATACTGTTTTCCCAGTGATTGCTGGAGCCACCTAATAGCCGGAGTCTTGATCTCCTTGGGTTGGGGAAAACGGAGGGTATTGATTCGGCCTCATAGAGTGCTTGAACCTTATCATCATATTGTTCGGAACCAGATTCGAGTAAAATGATAGTTTTATTGGTATGCAATAGCTCGTTTGCAAGGACAATGCCTGCAATGCCGCCCCCAAGAATACAGATGTCTGCTTTAAAAGTAGACTGGCCTTCAATGTCTTGAGCGTCAATAATCATTTGTTCTGGTTACTATATCTATGATTTGCATATGGTGAAACGTAGGATAGCTTATATTCCCTAGATTGGGAATTTTGGCTGGGATACTTGTGATGCGCGGCCTGAATTCGTATAATTAAGCGCATAACCTCTGATATGTAGTTAGGTATGCTCTGTTAGAAATAAATAAGACTCAGGGTGCGTAGCAAGGCTACGAAACCAAAAGCAGAGGCTATAAATACCCGAATGCTTGAACGAAAGGCATTATATCGAATTTTCTATGAAAAGCGAGAAGCTAATATCACAATAAGCTTAGCCGTTCGCAAAGTACGATTACAAGAGGAATTACTTGTAATCGCCGACAAAAAATGCCTAGGACATATAACCTCGATATGAAGTCATTTGAGGAGCTAACAGGCATGAATGAAAAAGTTAATTGGTTGAGACCTTTGCACAACACCACTATTCAGCAGTCAATTTTTGGCTTTACATTTTTCGAGGGCTATTCCTCAAAATAACTGCCTGATAAAGGCATTCAGGTACGAAAATGGATTTTCTTTTATTTTTACAGGCATAACTTGCCTGTCGAATCGATATACCTCGCTTAATATTATGGGCCACGCACATCAATTCAAACCGTGTTCGGTTTCGTGATAATCCAAGGTAACGGGCTTTCGCCATCCCGTAATGTAATTTCAACGTAAGCGCAAAACAAACCACAGGGTTGCGCCCTAATACTTCACCTGATCCGGATGAATAACACCCGGTAAGAGTGCTTCGATGGCGGATAC
>QIKQ01000377.1 GCA_003233075.1 Gammaproteobacteria bacterium | reverse complement strand
ACCTATACGGTGAGTTGGAAATAGCCTGAAAAATCTTTTAGATTTAGTGCGTTATGCAGCCGCAGTAGAGTTCAACTGATTTATTTAGGTTAATAGTTTCATGCGATTAATTTAGAGTGCCTGACTTATGGGAGGCCAGGTGAGGAGGTCAGGCACTTTACTAAGTACTATGAAATCTAAAGCCGATGCATTACACCTTGAAAGAGAACAGGGCCGCTTGGTACATCTTTGGGCGAGCCACCGAGCGGCTCAAGACTAACCGCGAGTGCCTTAGCTTGTTTGAAATGAGCTAGAAGCTTAGGGTTTAGCTTGAATTGCGTGTTTCCCTGTTTAGCGATAAGGCCAAGTGAAATCGGTTTTTTCGAGCTCGCAGCAATTAGCCATAATTCGTAATTTTTGTTTGCTGGCAATGATTGCGTTTTAATCGTTTTAACATTAATAAAACCTTTTGCTAGGTCTGAACGTATAATCCAGGCAGTTTGATTTTGTTTATTGTTAACTAAACTAATATAAGCATTGACAGAAGCCGGTGGTCCTATTCGTTTAGGATCTACTAGATTCACAATTAATACCGCTGCTAATAAAATACTCGCAAACGTTGTCACTAGGGCTGAATTGCGCCAAAAAGAGTACCAGCTCTTAGGCTGAGCGTGTCGAGTTTCAGCTTCTGAAATAAAGCCCAGACGAGATTTAATTTTCGCATGGATATACGCGGGTGGTTGAACTGGCGCTAGGCCTGCGCCCAGTGCATTAATTTTTTCGTTCCAATTATCAACAGCAGACTGAATTCTAAAATCTGCCCGCATTAGTGTTTCAAAGCGCCGACGAGCCCCTCCTGTGAGAGTGCCTAAAACATATTCGGCAGCGATTAAGTTGCGGATATTAGGATTTTCAAGTTTCATTACTCAAACACCTCTTGAGTTGTTCTAATCCTCTTCGTATCCAGCTCTTAACTGTCCCCAATGGAGTTTTCAATACTATTGCCAGCTCCTTGTGTGTGTACCCTTGGTAATAGGCCATGGCGATTGCGTCTTTTTGCTTACTATCGAGTTCGTCTAAACAGGCAATTATTTCGTTTGCTACTTGTTGATCCAATAGTTCGTTTTCGATATCGGTATCTGACAAGGTATTTTCAATGTCCAGGACATCGCCAGACAGCTCGCGCCGTTCTGATGCTCGTAACCAATCGATAGAACGATTTCGAGCAATACTCACCATCCAAGTCACTGGATGACCTTTGCCGCGATTGTATCGATCCGCGTTTGTCCAAATTTTAATAAAAGTCTCTTGCAATATTTCTTCTGCCCAATCTCTTCTAGTGACTATACGTATAATTAAGGCAAATAGATGCGAAGACATGGTTGAATAGAGCTGGTCGAGTGCAGTTTCTTTTTTCAATGCACATTCAGCCAGTAATGATAAGAGTAATTTTTCTTTATCAGTTTTTTCTTTGCTAGTTTTTTTTGGTATAGGCATATTAATTTAGTATTACCACAATATTTATGATCCTAACAAAATAGAGTTAATAATAACAAAAAAGTTCCGAATTGAGTATATATGACTAAAGAAAAATAATTTGACAATTTAATGTACAAACTATTAGCAGTGGAGTAGATCTGAGCCTCATCTACTGAGGCAATGATCTGTGCTGCGTTTATACGAAATTAACGCTTAAAATTCAGTCTTTGTTTGGTTTTTCAAGGTCCGACATGTCTGCTTTTGCACCAAGCTGTTGCAGTAATGCTGTTTTTATATCTAATACATCTAAAAGTGTTAGAGCTGTGTATACGTCATTTTTTTCTATTTTATTTAACATGATGACAGCAGTATCAGTGCCTTTGCGGTAAATTGTGCCAATCATATTTGCGTGACGATTATCTTGTTCTAAATCGATATCGATATATAATTGTCGATTAAGCACCATGTGTTCTAAATTTGGATCGCTGTTAGGAAAGCTAATTTGAATAGATTCTTCGGAAAAATCGACTAAGCGACACGCTATTGGGTGAGTTTTATTTTTGAAAGCGATAGTAACGGGAATATCGATTTGTAAACGGTAATGTGTACGACGTTCCAGAAACTCTAATGTATTTATTTCGAGATCAAGCAATACCACTCGATAATTTGAATAATAACCGCCTTTTAATAAAATGGCTCTGTAGACTGAGGTATCCATGCGAGGGACGCCTTTTTCCATCATATTACCAATTAGGGTAATACTGTTTCGAGGTCGGAAGGGCCCGTCCGGCCCTAACTCAGATCGTCGAATAACATCTAACTTGGATTCTTCGCCACTCTGTTCTGGAATGACAAAATAGAAGCTAGTGATTTTATTAATTCGTTCTTCTTTGCCGTCGATTTGAATGTAAAAAAAAGTGTTTTCGTTAGTCTCTTCAATTCGAAAGTCGTTTTTTGAATAAAGCATATGGCCATTGATAGCATAGGCCATAATAATCGAATTTAGGACAATATCCCGTTTAAATTCTGGGTTATATCGTACTTTTTCACCGATTTTATAGTAAGGCAAGCAGGCTGCGATTTTTTTCGCATCTAGGCCTAAGTGTTCGTCACTGTTTGGTTTTTGTTTACCAAAAAGTTGCATTCGATAGTCTCCTAAATAGCTTAAATTGTTTCCTTTCTCGGGTAAGAGTATCGGCAAGTTTAAGCAATATTTTAGGTGGCTTAGCCCTTTCCAGAATAAAGATTGGAGTCTGCGTTACAAAGGTGAAAGAAATTTAAGTTTGCAAGCTTAGTTTTTGTGGAGGCATTTTATTGGTTCCTAGAGACAAGGCATGCCTCATTGTCGTCCCACAGTTAACCGCAGATGGACGATACTCAATATCGCTGTAGCCCGGCTCTTCAGAGCCGGGGTGGATTTGGGTTCAAGCATAACACTAACTCGTCTTATAATTGAGCCATCATCATTTATGCTTCTGTAAACGCCATGGTGTCACTGTTCGAGTCCATCCAGGCTCTCGGCACCTGCTCCTGCGTTGCTCTACCTCCTGCATCCCTGCAGTCGTAAAGAGCCGGGCTCTACAGCAGATATTTATTATCGTCCTTCCTGCTAAGTATGCGGTTGATTGTGGGACAGCAGTGAGGTACGCCTTGTCTCCAAAATATTGAGTTTAGTAATTTGTCTTTGCGGTTTTACAAACCCATATCGATATAACCTGTTGGACAAACTTCGGCGCAAATATGACAGCCTATACAACGATCGTAATCGGTATAAACATAACGTCCAGTGGCATATTCAGTTTTCTTAGTTTTGGCAACTGCATCCTGCGGGCAATAAATTACACAGTTGTCGCATTCAAAACACATACCGCAACTCATACATCGTTTAGCTTCATCTTGTACATCGATTTCGGCTAAGCCATTAAATCTTTCCTCAAAATGTCCCAGCACATTATTCTCATTGACATCATTTTCTGAACGAAGATATCGATTTGTTTCCTCAAAATGGCTTAAATACAATTTATCACTGGAAATGATTTCGTGCTTAGAGCGATCTTCGTAATTATGGACCGCATAATTTGCACTGTCGGTTCCCCAATCACTATCTTGGGAATCAAATTTATTGGGGTCTAGGTCAAATTCCTGTAATTTTTCGAGTATGCTAAAATGATGAACATCTACTTTTGGCCGAGTATCAATTTCTTGACTCGATAAATAGTGATCAATGCTTTCGACTGCAACGGCTGCTTGGCCAATCGCGGTTGTGAGTAAATGAGGTCGGATAATATCTCCGGCGACAAAGTATCCGGGTTTATTAGGCACTTGATAAAACTTGTCGGCATTAATTAAACCGTAGCCATTATCAAATTCTTCGAAACCATTCATATCACCTTTCTGGCCAATTGCAGAGACAATGAGGTCACATTCAATATCCATTTCGCTGTTTTCAATGACTTCCATTTTGCCTGAGTCCCAAGAGACTTTTTGAACTCTGAGTGCTGTAGCCATGCCATTTTCGTCTTTAATTACCTCGATTGGCATGAGACTGCCAACGATATTGACACCTTCTTTTTGGGCGGCAATAATTTCATGTTCAGCTGCAGGCATTTTTTCTATTGGTCTTCGATACACTAGCTGTACTTCGGCGCCTTCGCGTTTGGCCACGACTGCGGCGTCATGCGCGGTTTGATTTAAAATAATATTTTCCGGGCGGTCATTGCTATTCATATTTGAAATATTGCCCAAACGTTTTGCCACGGAGACAACATCCATCGCAGTATCGCCGCCGCCAATGACAACTACTTTTTTATTGGTATGCAGTAGGCGACCTTCATTGAAGGCAGCTAAAAATGCCACACCAGAAACGCAGTTACTCGCATCAGCGCCAGGGATAGGAATGAGGCTTCCACTTTGAGCTCCGATCGCTAATAAAATTGCGTCATAATCTTTTTCGAGTTGATCAAAACTTACGTCAGTACCGATTTTGGTTTTAAGTTTAACCTCAACGCCCATTTGAATAATACGATCTATTTCTTCGTCAATAACTTCACGAGGAGTTCGATAACTTGGAATGCCATAACGAGTCATGCCACCTAATTGTTCGCGATCGTCAAATATTGTGCAAGCGTGACCCTTGCGTCGTAATTGGTACGCTGCAGCAACGCCAGCAACACCACCGCCTACAATTGCAATTTTTTTGCCTGTCTCAATCGCTGGAGAAGCAAAGGATAATTTATTTTCTAAGGCATAATCACCAATATATTGCTCGACTGAATTAATACCGACGAAGTCTTCCACTTCGTTTCGGTTGCAGCCATCTTGGCAGGGTGCCGGACAGACTCGACCCATTATGGCAGGGAAAGGATTGGCATCGGTTGATCGTTCAAAGGCGTATTCTTGCCAGGGTATATCGTTTGGTGGTTTTTCCATGCCGCGGGCAATTTGTAGCCAGCCACGAATGTCTTCGCCGGAAGGACAGCTTCCTTGGCAAGGTGGTGTTCGATGGACATAGGTAGGACACTTGTGAGAAGTATCTTGTTCGAATATTTGCTCATCCCATGCAGGAGGCTCAGCGTCACCGTCTCTATACCGACGGAAGGTTAGCTCATTATTACTCATAGGTATTTTTCCAGTTAAAGTTTAAATTAAATTTGATGCACAATTTAATTATAAAAATTTATCCTAAAAAACTTACAACTACATTAATATTTAAGTGTTTTTTTGTTCTCTAGAAGATACCACTTTTGGGCAACAAAATTCAAATATTAGTGGCTAATATCGGTAAGATTTCTAAGGGTAATTGAGGTTCTTGAGTGGAGTGGAATTGAGCTTATATCTTAGAAATCAGATAATCCAGGGCTCGACTGCTCAATATTCGCTTTAAATAGCCAAATAAATAGGTGGGGAAGGTGACGTAATAACGTGGCTTAGGTTTTTTTGCCTCTAATGCCTTCCATACTTTGGCATAAACAGCTTCTGCGGGCAATGTGAAGGGTACCGCGGCTCCTTTTTTCTTTAAACGCGCAAGTTGTTTGCTGTATTCGCTTTGGTGAACGCTATTTTTGATGTCAATATTGTTTTCAAAATGAGCTAAGCAATTAGCTCGGAAATTAGATTCAATCGGCCCAGGTTCGATTAAACTGATGTGGATGCCGCTATCCTTGAGTTCCAGCCTTAAGGCGTCGCTCAAGCCTTCAATTGCATATTTGCTTGCACAGTAGGCGCCACGATAGCTGAGACCAAGAAATCCCAAGATAGAACTATTTTGCACAATCCGGCCGTATCCCTGTTGACGCATTACTTTTAATGTTAGTTTGGTGAGTTCTTGCCAGCCAAACACATTAGTTTCAAATTGTAGGCGTAAGGTTTCTCGGTCAAGATCTTCGACGGCGCCCGTTTGACCGTAAGCGCCATTATTAAATAAGGCATAAAGTTGACCTCCTGACAGTTGCATAATTTCCGCAAAGGCTGTTTGTATACTGCGAGAGTCCGTTAAATCCAGTTGAAACGCTTCAAAACCTTCATTTCTAAGTTTTTTGACATCGTCTATTTTTCTAGCAGTTGCGAAGACTCGATAATCCTGGTTTTTAAGTCGTTGTGCTACACAGTAACCGATGCCGCTAGAGCATCCGGTAATTAGGATAGTGCGGCGGGCTTCGCTCGCAGTATTTTTTTCTAAAGCATTTTTCAATAGAATTAGCCTTTGTTTGATGGTCAAAACGAATTAGATTTTTTGCCAATTCGAGGAAATAATTTTCTACGTGTTAACTAGTTCCTATTTGATCAATAAATAACAGTCAAATTAATGCTCCATTTGGATTATTTTTGATCTACACTAAAATATCTAAGCCTAAAATTATACAGATTATTCTTTAGAAATAAATCGCTTAGATTATGATTTTTTTATTTTATTTTATTTAATTCAATGACTAGGGATCCTCTGATTATTTCATCAAGCAGAGAATTACAAGGCGTCGTAAGTCTTGCTTCAGGGATTAATCAGAGGTAGCCAAATTGCTAGTTAGTGTATTTTAATAGCATGCGCAAGGATACGCAGAAGTTTTCGCAAAGGATTCAGATGCAACTGTTTCATACTCTAGCTATAGCACTAAACGATCTAGGATAGGCTTGTGTTAAAATTAAACCGCTCTAAAAGTGTAAATCCAGAAATATCTGATTTAGGTTTATTCATTGGTGATACCTTACAGCTTCATTTCGATCATGATCGAAAACATAAGTATTACACTAAGCTCATCGGCTATCTGCCGAATAAAAGTATTATTGTGACAAGCCCCAGGCACGATGGAAAATTGCTTCCACTGCGCAACGGCAATACGGTCACCGTTAAAATGTTATCAGATTGCTCGGTATTAGGATTTAAAACTCGAATCATGTCATTGTCTGAAAAACCCTATCCTTATATACATTTAGATTATCCAATGACAACGGGAAAAATAGTTGTTCGAAAATCTCAAAGAGTTAAATCTAAATTAATAATTACTGTGCAAACCGAGAATATAGACGGGCCCGTCAAAAAACCTATTTCGGCAGCAACATTTGATTTAAGCGCATGCGGCGCGTTGATCGAATCTCCGCTGGAATTAGGTAAACAAGGTGATTTACTCACCTTATTAATGCGAATTAATATTGGCAGTGATAGTGAGTATATGACTGTGCCAGCCATACTTCGTCATATTAGATTCGATAAACATCCTGACAATGATCGTCGCCTGTATTTCCATGGTGTTGAGTTTCAGATACTAGAACAGCATGACAGTGTCATGTTACACGGTTTTTTGTATCAGCAAATGGCAAGCCAGCATATTTAAATTGGGATTATTTTTATTTAAGGCGATGTTTAATTAGAAGAAGCTAATTTTTGATTAATAATTTTCTAAGTGTCTTTTTATCAAAACCATTTATTCGGTATTTTCCCACCATGATTAGCGGTGTAGCGAAACCTGCTAGTGCGTTAAATTGTTGGCGAGCAATGGCAGACTCATCAATATTATATTCATAATAAGCGATTTTGTTTTTTGCAAAAAAATATCTCGCTTGACGACAATAGCTGCAGCTTGTAGTGGAATACATGATGAGTTTGGCTTTACTTAAATCGTAAACCTGTGTCGATGGCTGAGCAAGGCCGGAAAAATTAATTACCACATAAATAAAAAAAATCGTCAACAAAATAATTGGATATCGATTTTTTTTCGTGGTCGTATTGGCGGGATTATTTTCTGACATGATAAGGCTATTATCTGCTAATATTAAGAATTTGACAAGATATTCGTATCTAATCTAATTTATATCTATAATCTATGACTTTGCGAAGGGATTTAACGAACCTTTGTGAAGCAAGGTAGTGAATTCGTTGTAGTGAGAATGCGTAACGTTGGACACTATCTCACGAATACAATCGTCGTTGCGAAGCTGCGTTAGCAGCTGAAGCAATCTCCTAATCGTTATTGAATTAAGGAGATTGCTTCGATGTGTTCTTCGAACGCATCTCGCAATGACTCTAGCCCGCATTTCTCACAGCCCGTCTACTGCGACGGCCCAATTGCATACTATGACTCGTTTTCACTCGGTCCAAGCGCTCGACATAG
>QIKQ01000373.1 GCA_003233075.1 Gammaproteobacteria bacterium | reverse complement strand
GCACCCCCCGTTAATTTGGCAATGAAAGCCCCGATTCCAGTGACCGTACCACCGCCACCCGTAATACTTAATTTGATTTTATCAAACAGGCTCATCTTAATTGTCGTATTTGGAAATAAGGTTTCCAAATCATACTGAGGAATGTTTTTAAATAATTTTAAATAAACACAACGCTCGTCTACATCAGCATTGTTCGCGATTGACTCTTGTTCTTCGCTCGGCTTAATCAATAAAAATAAACGACGATATACGGGTGTTTCAATTTTGAGTTTACGCAGCCACAGCCATTTCCAATTTCGCATTTCACTGTGGCGTATAGCAGATCCGCGATAATACAAACTCATTTCTTGAAAATCAGCCATATTAACCGAGACATCAACACCATAAGGTGATGTTTTTGCCATTGCTTCATTTAAAGTCTCATTATCAAGTACTTCAAAGTTAGCGCGCTCACAAACTGTTTGAATATCATCCACCAATTTATTAAGTAAAACTGCACGCTCTTGCTCAGTGGCTTTTTTAACTATTATAGTGTCCCGATCTGGACTAAACGGTAAGTAACTATCCTTTAAATCACGCAATTTATGGTGAAATTGAGCATGATAAAGGGCGACAAACATATCACTAATACGTCTAAAGGTGACAGCTTGATCACCCTGCAGGACTGATGATTCAGCCAGGGTATCAATGATATCTTGCTCTGTGATAGGAATAAAACGCTCTAAAATATCTTCATTATCATTAATTTCCGATTCTAGCTGCCCTACCCCTGTTGCTGCTTTTGACTCTTCCAGCTCATTATCGGTATTTTTAACATCGACGTTGGAATCTAACATTTTTAATTATTCTCCTTAATCTCCCTGGTCAGCTGCTGCATCTGGCAGCACTTGGCGCAGTAGGTGTGTAAACTCTTATTTTACAATGGTTTGTGAGTTTTAATATTTGAATCATTTTAACCTTGATTGGCTAACAAAAAAAGTCAAACTGGATAATATTTATAAATTTTATTTTGTTCTCTAAATACTAAGCTCATGAGATTTAAAGGATTTCCTATGACCAATGATAATAAATGGTATATCTATATCACAAAACAGCAAAAATGCTTAATTAATTTCTTATAATTCTACTCCTAGCTGAAAATATTATCTTTGAATATTAACCCTACTCTCTCAGTATCTACTTTTCACTATATTAGATTATATAAGACTAGCGCGGTTTTTGGCGAAATTTTAAGACTAAGATTTTTTCTATATCGCAGCGAATGGATATCTTTTCTCAGCCTTAAACCTAGGTTAAAGCAATAGCAACACAAGTAAAAACTGAAATAGGAGGAGTATTAGCATGTCTGAATATAAAACAAGTACCTTAGAGGCAAAAGGTCATGACAAATTGGGAATATTACATGTTAGTGGTACTGAGCTGGTTTTATATCAATAGCGGGAGATGTCGCTAATATTGAAATCAATCAAGAATTGTATTTCAACAAAATCAAAATGATACATTCTGGAGAACAATATACTTTTACTCTAAGCGCACACTAAATTATTTAATTTTTTATAATTTTAGACTCTTGGTAAGCTGATTCTGTTTGCCTAGCCGAGAAAATTCAAACCAACTCGACCAATCTTATTTCGGCACTTTCCCTGATTTTTTTATCTCGACTACTTTAGTCGAATATTCTGGTGGTTTTAATAATAGAGAGGGATGACCAAACAAATTTCTAAAGTTATTTGCCTGAGCCAAGCCCTTGCCATCTATAAAATACCATTGACTATCCGTTCTGTATTGGAGAGCCAATAAATATCCCTTGGTAAAAACTCTATTTCGACTGGTTTTTACCACCGAATAGGTTTTTACAAAAACCAGAGCATGATTTGAAAACTGAAAAATTTGACTCGGCCTACTTAGCTCGTATTTTTCGGTTATCAATTCTTTTGATTTAT
This sequence comes from Gammaproteobacteria bacterium, assembly GCA_003233075.1. GTDB lineage: Bacteria > Pseudomonadota > Gammaproteobacteria > SZUA-21 > SZUA-21 > SZUA-41. Next base: position 6,220 of record QIKQ01000373.1, on the reverse strand, counting down.
AGAGTGTTACCAGCTCATCAGCTGCTTTCACTAATTTTTTTCGGTCTGAGCCAATTCGTTTAATAAATTGCTTGGGCATTGTTTTAATTATGTATACATAGTCGCCATCTAAAGCGGCTTGTCTAATTTTATTTGCTTCTCCTAGAATTTCCTTCGCCTGCTTATCGGAAATTTTACTACTCGTTGGGCTGAAAACTTGTTCTTTTTCCTGTTTAATAGGTTTTTCTATAATGCCAGTCGCATGCGAATTGACACTTATCGAGAATATTATTAAAAAGACTAAGTACTTCATAAAGTTTTGTTCCTGCTCGCTATACTTTGTTACTGTGATTTTCCGCTAAAAATTATACATTTTATTGCCACACACAAATAATATTATTTATTATATTTATGGATCATGCTTAAAACATCGAATGAGATTCAGCTGATATTAATACAGCATTAAGGGAAAATCAGATTGCAATAATATCTATCTAGTTATCTAACAATAATTTAGTCTATTAATTTTTATTAATTGCTGGCACGAACCCGAACAATGACTTCTACGCCGGCATGTTCCGTTCCGTGAGGTAATTCAGGCAATCGACTAAGCTCAATACTACTCGGTTCGATATCAGTTAGCACGCCTGTATCGATATTATAAAAATGATGATGAGGTTCAGTATTCGAGTCGTAAAAAATACGACTTGGATCAACAATCACTTCACTAATTATGCCCTTTTGTGCAAACAAACCTAACGTATTATAAACAGTTGCTTTAGAAACTTTTGAACTGCTTGATTCAACACCAAGCTGATTTACTTTTTCTAGTACTTGCTCTGCTGACAAATGCTGTGGCTTTTCAAAAATAACACTACCAATCAAGACGCGCTGCTGAGTTGGCTGAATGCCTTTACTATTAAGTAAACGAATTGTTGATTCTTGATTCATAATCATTTTAATTTTTTACCCGTTAGCTCGTAAGAACTCAACCTACAAGAACCCGAATCGTGCTCACCTTAATATACTATATATTCCAAGTATATAACCTCAAGCTAGCAATAGTCTAGTCCCGTTGTTAGATCAATATCTTAGCTCATCAGCAACTAGCTTGTTCATTTATGATTAAAATAAAAAAAACTAATAATCACTGCTGATTAGTAAAAATAGAGCTTTAGAGTCAATTACGACGATTTTGACGATAGAACTCAGACTTAAGACGAAATATAATAATAATACTCTATCTATTTGTTTTTTAAGTATTATTTATTCTTAAGTTGGCGAGGTTATCTGAAAATAACTAGGATTCACTATTGGTTCACGTTTTAACATAACATCTGCCAGTAATCGGGCAGACGCTGGAGCGAGAACGACACCATTGCGAAAATGACCCGTATTTATATAAAGCCCATGAATTCCGTCAATTTCACCTATAAACGGAATACCCTCATTACTGGTACCAGGCCTAAGCCCCGCCCAATGAAACTCCACTGGATACTGCTCCAAACTTGGTACCAAGTTAAACGCGGCTTGTTGCAGGTGTTCATACGCCTGCTTAGTTGTTAATTTGTTAAAGCCAACATATTCCAAAGTACTGCCAATTAAAATTCTGCCATCTCGACGTGGGATTAAATAATGTTCCTGGCCTAATACGATACGTTTTAACAAATTTGGTTTAGCACTAAATATCATCATTTGGCCACGAACTGGCTCTACCGGTAGCTCGGTTGATATTTGTTTAAATAGCCTTGAACTCCATGCTCCACTGGCAATCACGACTTGCGGAGCTTGCCACGATCCTTGTTTTGAAACAATGCCGCTTACTCTGCCTTGACTTAAAATAAGCTCATCAACATCAACTTTTTCTTTTATAGTAACGCCAAGAGAATTAAGATTTTTCTTTAGTGCTTTAATTAATCTCGGATTTCTAACTTGAGCGATATCTGGTAACCACAACGCATTCTCATATCTTGACGATAACACCGGCTCGTAGTTTTTTAACTCAGTATTATTTAAGCTAAGCATTTCGACCCCAAACTGCTGCGCCCATTGTTCTGCTTGTAACTGCTCATTCGAACCAACAACAAGCAAGCCATTGCGCTGCCATTCAGGGTCCAGACCGGTATCATTTATTATTTGCGAAATTAATTCAGGATAATGAGCTTGACTCCAAGCGACCAAACGAGTCACAGGTTCCGGGTAACGCCAGGGGTAAAGTGGTGAAAGTATTCCGCCACCCGCCCAAGAAGATTCTTGGCCACTTCTCTGCCGATCAAGCAATAAAACATTTTGACCTGCCAGGCTCAATTCACGGGCCGTAAACATGCCAATAAGCCCTGCGCCTATAATGATGCAATCGTACATGTAATTTCGTTCACAATTAGCTAGGTGTTGGCCTTATGTTATCCCCTATGTACTTTTAATCGCACTAAGAGATATTCACAATGGTTACACCATTCTAACACTTATACGGTTTTTAATTAGCATTAAAACTGATTTTAACTAACAATTTTATCTATAGACTACAGATATAGACTTATATACAAACTAATAGTTTTGATTATTAGCGACAAGACTTAGTGAAATTTTGACATTAAATATAGCCAATGAAAAAACACTCAAAATTTAGATGTCATCGACATAAGGGAATAATATTAGTTGATAATTTATTAGCGGTATTACTTGTCTCTGCCTGTGCCTTACTATTACTCAGCTCACAAATATCGCTTGATTCTAAAGCTCGTCTAGTTGACCAGAATATTATTGCAACTAATTATTTGCGTTCACTCATTAATGCAATACTCATTAGCAAAACAAAACAGCGAATGCTTAACAACAATATCTTTAATAAAACGAATTGTAGTAAAACAAGCTGCCAAGCAAAACAATTAGTCTCCGCAGAATTCAGCTATTGGCAAAAAATATTAGACGTCAATTTAGGTCAACATAAAACGGGAATTAAATCATCAGTCAATTTAAACGTTATTAAGGTACAAATACATATCGTCTGGGCCTTAGGCCATAAATCACACGCAAGCCAGACCTGTAAAAAATTACTGCGCTCCCATCAGATTAATGCGCCAGGTCTAGCATGTGAATCACTAACAATTGCCCTTTACCAATAATATGGCTAGAAAATGAAATTTCCAACGACCAATACCGGAATGAGCCTAGTCGAATTAATGATTGGCCTTGCACTATCCATGTTTACCCTAAGTACATTAATTTATTTATACACCAATGCGAGCTATCACGATAAAATAAAAACTGCGCATGCTAGTTTACATAAAACCATACTCTACTCTCAAAAACTAATATCTAACTCTCTTCAGCAAGTTAACTATTTAGGTAATCGCTCGCATGATAATTATTTGACTGCTGGCCTAAAAGCTCAGAAAAGTCTCTCGCCATGCAACAATATAACTGATAGTTTATTCTTGAAAACATCGCTTCACGCAAGCAGCATAACAGGCTTATATTATCCTTGCCTAAAATCTAAAACGAGTAACTATTTGAAAGGCGATATATTACACTTGCGGCTAGCAAAGATGCAATCTACAGGTAAATTAACGACGAATAGACTTTATATTAGCAATCATTTTCTTTCTGACAATATTTTTGTAGCAGAGGCCAAAACGCGAGTAAAGAGCAAGACTTATCCTGAGTTAGCTATCCACCCTATTCATTTAATTAGCTACTATATTGGCAGTCAAAAAAGCGTGCTTTGTAATAATAAAAAAGTGCCTGGCTTAATGCAACTCAGCCGCAGTAAATCAGGAAAACTTCGAAAACAAATGTTAGTCCTAGGTTTAGAACTTCTCAATTATCAATTTATTATTAAAACCGCTAAAACAAAGTATCAATTTAAAAACACCAATCAAATCAATAACTGGAATGATATTGTTGGGGTGCGAATATTGGGATTGGCGCGCAGTCATTGCAAAGTCTACCGTTACAAGCAAAAACAAGTTTTCTCTGAATTCAATCAAAAAATTACCTATTATGATAAATACATGCGACGGGCATTTAGCCGTTTAGTTTATTTGCGTAATGTAAATTAAATATGAAACCTAATATTAACAAACAAGCGGCAAGCACCTTACTCGCTGCATTAATCTTTAATATTATATTTGGCTTAATGGTTTTAACGTCCTACATACTCACCATTAGCCAAGCAGAACTGAGTATTATGGCTAAATTTAGCGAGCAAAACTTTCTTAACGCAAGCAGCAAACTCAATCATATCGAACAAAAATTAGGAAAGGAAAAAATAAAAGTTAGCGATGCCGCTTGGAAACGCAAAGGTTATTATTATCAGTTTAATAAAAAACTAATTCATATCGTAAAGTTTAAATGGGCTTCCTCCAACACAATTCAGTTGGATAAAAATAGCTTGGCAATTATTGAGTACTTTGCAAGTAAAACCTATTCAATACCCAGTGCAACTAGTAAAATAGTAAAACTGAAAACTCATTATTTTCGAATTACTATTCGTCATACTAGCAAGAGTAATATTCTCACTATACTGCAATCAATTTATATACGTTTGGAAAAGCCACAGTCAAACACTAAACCAGTGTTTCAACATAACGTTACACTTGGTCGAGTTGCCTGGACCAGATTAGAATAACACTACCCATAATCTAAGTAATCTAGTATAAGGCAAGTGTCTTAGTTATTAAACTGACAAACAAATTGATAGAATGTAATGTTCAGCTACCGGGGGTTCAAAATTGTTGCGTCATACTGTCGTCAAATTCGAAGAATCAACCCATTGTTGTCATTCCGCTTCTATATTTGAAAAACACTTACGTGATGAATCTGACGAACAGATTTTAAGTGGTACGATTTATGACGATAAAAATTTGCCGTTCTAATGGCGGTAATCAATTGTAAAAAGTTTGTACTAAGAGGGATGCGACTCCTTATCACCTGGAATTGTAGTCTAGCTTAAAATGGGTGCTTAAGTATGTCAAATGGATATTTTTCACAAATATCTTTTATTTCCGCACGATTCGTTTCAATCATTGAAATAATACGCTTTATATTAATAACAGGCATAAGTCGTTTTACGTATGGAGGCAGCGTATTTTGTTGAGAGATATATCGATTAAATGCTCGAAAATGTTTAAATATTTCTTTTTTAGTCGGAATATAATTTTCGTTAATAGCACGTAACAAGGAAGTAGCTTGCTGTTGTGTTGCTGAATAGTCTATATGCTCACGCATAACATGCAGGGGATCTCCTCCCAAATTAATATAAATCCCAAGTAAACCAATATGCTCCATACCCCAATAATCGTACATTAATTTAGTTCGCTTTATATTGATTTTCCAAGGGAGTAAAATATCTGACGCCCAATCGAGTAACAAAGGATAAATTGATTTAGGAAAAATCCCATGTTTACTGGTATGAAAATACCAATAAATAAGATTACTTTCATCAATATCTTCGCGGCGAGCAACAATCGCTACATCTGCAGCAAAGGCAGGAAAATCAGGCCAGTCGCCAAAAAATCCTAAACGGCTATTGAAAATATAAGATTCTACTAATTCTGGATCTTCATATGCAACATTGACGTTATTACATAACTCAAGCATTGCATTTTCAGAAACATCATAATCACAGTAATCTATAAATTTAGGACGTGGATATAAGTTCGAGATTGTTGTAAATAGCTTTTTGTCTAGTTCATCAGCTTGATATGCTTTTCGCTTTTTACGCCATTTTGAAAATAGTTTTATTAAAGACACTTTTTGATCCATTTATTTCTGACTTATGCAGCCCTAATCCATTAACCTATGTAGTGGTGTCCGATCTAATTTTGCATGATCTTTTTACATTCGCAGAGTCAATTGTACTACGTCAACGGTAACTAAAGAGAATTAATTTTTTTCATCGCCGGCGATTTTGATATAGTCCGCTTGTGGCAGCAAATGCCAGATTAACATAAAGATACTTAATTTACAGCCTTTTCGTCATTGCCAACCCAAACCAGACAGGCGAAAGATTTATTTATATCTGTAAAGTAGCCATAGAAATACAATAAAGTATTAATACTTCGCTTGAATTTAATCAGCATTTACATTTTATATCCTGAGTGTGTTGATTGTTTCGCTTAATATCGGCGGACGTCCTGTCCACCTCAAATCTGTTTCGCTCGTACTTCCCATCCAGGTCGTACTCACTGCACAAGACGCTCATCTATCAACATACTCAGGCCTTTCATTCTTTAGGGGG
>QIKQ01000306.1 GCA_003233075.1 Gammaproteobacteria bacterium | reverse complement strand
ATGCGGACTCGATAACCGCTTCCGGGTGCAACGTCCATCGGCTCACCCTTGTCGCTAACTATTTTCTCTAACTTGAATGTATAATTACCACTAGGTGATAAGAACTCTAATTCATCGCCTACTCTAAATCGGTTTTTAACTTCGATATCTGCCATGCCAGTTGATTTGTCGAACGAAATTAGTTCGCCCACAAATTGCTGATTTTTACTTTTTGAGTAGTTGGTTAAATAGTTTTGATATTCCTCATCATGATGACGTTGGAAAAAACCATCGGTGTAACCACGATTCGATAAATTTTCCAAATCACCAACCAAAGTAGGATCAAGTGCTCTGCCTGCAACCGCATCATCAATTGCTTTGCGATACACTTGCGAACTACGCGCAACATAATAATGTGATTTAGTCCGGCCTTCAATTTTCAAGCTATCGACGCCTATTTCGGCTAGACGTTTTATATGTTCAACGGCTCGTAAATCTTTTGAGTTCATAATATAAGTACCGGTCTCATCTTCCTCAACCGGCATGTACTCGCCCTTTCTTCGGCCTTCTTCCAAGTAATAGCTTTTCGGTTCAGGCAATTCTACTGACTCTTGAAACCCTTCGGGCTTATAAATTGGCGCACTGACATTCACTGATACTTTTTCGTATTCTTGACGTTGCTTTTCTTGTTTCATTTGATCTTCGTCAAGCACTTTATATTCCCAACGACAAGCATTGGTGCAAGTGCCCTGATTCGCATCTCGATGATTAAAATAACCTGATAATAAACAACGACCGGAATAGGCTATGCACAGTGCGCCGTGCACAAAAACTTCGATTTCCATTTCGGGGCATTGCTGTTTGATTTCTTCGACTTGATCGAGTGATAGCTCCCTAGACAATATAATTCGCTTCACACCAACTTGTTGCCAAAATTTAACACTGGCGTAATTCATGGTATTGGCTTGTACCGATAAATGTACTACTGCCTCGGGCCAGGTTTCGCGTACCATCATGATTAAACCAGGGTCCGCCATGATTAGGGCATCTGGCTTTAGCTCAATAATAGGCGTCATATCTTTGATAAAGGTTTTAATTTTAGCATTATGCGGTAAGGCATTGGTCGCCAAGAAAAACTTTTTACCTAAGCGTTGCGCCGTTTCTATACCCTGCTTTAAAACTGCTAATTTAGAGAATTCATTGTTGCGCGCACGTAAGCTGTATCTGGGCATGCCGGCATAAACTGCATCTGCGCCAAAGGCATAGGCATAGCGCAGATGTTTTAAAGAACCCGCAGGCGCTAGTAATTCTGGTGCTTTCATTTTGCTGTATTTTCTTAAGTTTTCGAAGAAGCCAATTATAAATGAAAATAGGCAAAATAGCGTCATATTCATTGCATTGAATAGAGCCTCACTTTGTGAGGTTATTTGGACTTTAAAACTAATTACGGCGCTAATAATACAGATTGCCACTGACCCTGTACTAAGTCATAGCGAACACGATCGTGTAAACGATCATCACAATTAAGCCAAAATTCCATTGTATCAGGCAATACCGCGTAACCACCCCAATGTGGTGGTCGGGGCACATCAGCCCCATCGTATTTTGCAGTAAATTGCTTCATACGTTCTTCTAATACTTGCCGCGATTCAATCTCCTGGCTTTGCTCGGATGCCCAGGCTCCTAGTTGGCTGCCACGTGGACGATTAGAAAAATATTCATCCGACGCCTTACTATCCGTTTTTTGAATCTGACCTTCGATGCGAATTTGATAACCCAGCTCATCCCACCAAAAAAGTAACGCTACCTTAGAATTTGACTCAATATCTTGGCATTTACGACTTAAGTAATTAGTATGAAATACGAAACCTTCTTCGGCATTATGACGACTAAGCAACACAAGGCGAGAGGATACTCTAGATTCTGAATCAGCAGTCGATAAACTCATCGCATTGGGTTTATCAATCGAGGTTGATTTTGCTTCTTCATACCACTTCGAAAATAATTTAATCGGATCAGATTCATTAATCATTTGCATCTACTTAATTTGAATTTAGTGTCATTGAAAATCGAAAATATTCGCGCCCCAATTCATCGTGCGGATAATAACACTGCCGACTACGCTTATCTAGCATCTTAGTATCTCGCTTTTGCGTCAGCTTACTACAAAAAATTAAAATAACTTAAATCAAAAAAAATCAATTCAAAACCGATCCCTCGTAAAATTCAGTGTTTAATTTTTAAGCTGAAAATACGACTAATAAACAGGCTAGAAACTCATTCAGGCTGCTATTTTCACTCACAAACTTAAAACTAGATTAATTGCATACAAACTCTATAATAAATGTACACATGCAGCGTATTAAATCTATCCATCGCAAATATTAAAAATGAAGAATAATATGGACATTTTTCACATCTACCTTGGTGCATCCAAAAAATTATATTATCGCTCGTGGAAGATATTAAAAGCCATTTGGATCCCCTTATTGATATTATTGGTTTATAATTATTTTGGCTTAAAACATCAGTTTATTGATCCTGCAATCGAAGTACTAACTCCTTCTTCTAATAGCATGCAATTTTTCATAAAACCCATCGTAGTGGCTTGTACCTTCGCGATCGATCTTGTTCTTATCAGTATTATCTCAATTCATTTGCATCGCGTGATCAGCGATCACTTTGAGTCAACTAAAAAGCAGGGCTTTGTTAAAATACTTTTTCCCTATCTAAATTATATAATCAATGTCTGCGCGCTCATTGCACTTGCTTTTTTCTTGCCTTATTTTTTTTATCTACTCGTTAAAATAGGCTACAATTACTTTAATCCATCGCCGAGTGAATTTAATCTCAATGTGATAATTGGAATTTATGTTTTTATTGGTTTGCTTGCAGGATTTTTGACAATTCGACTTCTCGTTATTCTCCCAGCTAGTTCTTATAACAGCGACGCAAGCCTCGGTTCAATCTGGACCTTGACCCGTAAAAAATTCTTTTCCATGTTGGGCATAATTTCTCTGCCATTATTAATATTATTTTTTACCTTAAAATTTATCAATTATGATTTATACAATATCACTTTTACTTTCAAGTTAATCTTTGCTTTTCTAGTCTATTTTTTCTGGATCTCTGTCGTCACTGAAGTTCATCAAAAACTTGTACTTTTAAACCAAACTAAATAAATTGTACTTTATTTTATTATGCTTTATTCAAGTTGAGTTAGAATTTTAATGACTGTCACTCGAGCCTGATCAATTGCCTGGCTAATTATTTTTTCACTCTTATCACTTTTACCTAGTGATTGCCAATTATCCGTCCAGACTTTTTTTAATAACATCGATTTTTGCTTCATTGGCTTCGGCACTAATGAACTAAAATCTTGAATCATTAAGACATAATGCCAACCGGTTCTCGCATTACCCTTCTTTTTATCTTTATCATAGTGCCGATAAAAAACCAGTTCTTGTAAATCACCTAATTTAAGCAGTAATTCAAATGCGGCATAACGTATATTTCGATTTTCCTCTGTTAATTCATTACGCCAAGTACTATAGGACAAACCAATAATAGCGACCGAAAGTGATATCAAGGCCACTGAATGTCTTTTTAATTGTGCGGCAAAGCTATGTGTTTTATCAGTAGATTCAGTATTCATAGTCATTTTATTCCTATAGATATTAGCAAGTATGGGCAGTTAATGCGCAAACAAAGCCCGAATAAGTTCTTTATCAGAACGGCGATTTTGCCAAATTCAAGGCATTATTTCCCTATTAGTCACTATTTCTACAAAAGAGTTTCCTTTATACTAATTAAATAATCTAAAAATACAAACTGGGACATTAATTTAAAAGTGAATCATTGGACACTACTAGCAATCAACCCAACACGTGACCCACAGGTCATTCGTAGTGCCTATTTATCTCAATTGCTCGACGCGCATCCTGGCGACCAACCAGATTCGTTTCACATGTTGCGTGAAGCCTATGAAGATTCCCTCGATGATATTTTGAAAGAAGAAGTCGACGATGATTTCAGTTTACTTGATTTGTACTGTGATTCGGAAAACGACCCCACGCCAATCACTCCAACATATAATGCAATGGAAAGTGCCGGTGCAAATGACACGGAAAACTTGGATCTCGACTCAGTTAAAAAATTTGAAATAGAAGCCGCCCGCCACATCGAAAAACTGGTGCAAAGATTAAGTTTTGAGAATCAACAATCAGCTAGTTTCTATTTGAACGAGCTACTTAAGCTACCCGAACTAAATGACTTGATATTGCGTTCGGCCTTCGAGCGTTTATTGCAACGATCGCTCACACTGATCGTTCCCTTTCCAGCTCAACTTGCAATTCACACGCATAAATTATTCAATTGGGCTGAAAGATTAAAGCAACCTCACGACTGTTATTTAGCCGCAGTACAATATTTAATTGAACGTGAAGACGCCTACGACCGAATTGATAAATTAGAAGATTTGGGCGCAAAACGCTTAGTTCGTCGCGGTCGAATGGCACGCGCCTTATTAGGCGACTACAACCCAGTCAAGTTTTGGCGACTCGCATTACGAAAAAGTAATATGGATGAAATTAAGGCCCAGCTTTATGAAGTAGATAAAATATCACCAAAACTACTGCCTTTTATGCTCGACCCGCGCACAGTCGAATGGTGGCGAAATGCGGTTATGCAACGGCGCTTATTTTTAAAAGATTACCTTGCTGCACTTTCAATATCACTAGTCATTACCTTTTTTCTTGGCGTGTTTGATGAAATATTGAATTGGGATGCATTAGGCACAACTAGCCAAGTACTATCAACTATTGGTTCTTTATTTTTCGTACTCGTGCTCATTATGCTCATCAATAACCAACTGCGAAAAAATCAACCGGCCAAATCAAATACTGAGCCTAAAAAAGTAAATCCAAAATCAGTGCCTCATTCTCAACCAGTAGCAAAAAAACATAACTGGCGCGAACCAGTACAAGAATATTTCGAACATGCCTCTGAAAAGATTGACCTACGCAATCGATTTTATATTATTGCAGTCGCGTTTATGGTAACAGCATTTTCACTTATTCTCGTCAATAGCGGCGAACTCATGAATGCATTGGCAATTTTTGCATATACTTCAATGATGATCACCTTTGGCGTCTCATTATTCTTTTATGTAAACTTCAGCGCCATGTTTTTACAATTTATGCTAAGCAAACACGAATGGTTTGCTGACCACATTGCATTTTTTAGCAAACTACAAGTACACAGCTTTTACGTTTTAGACGTAGTTGTATCCTTCATACTTCTTAATATTGCCTTGCAAATGACCTGCCGAATCTTACGTTACCCACTAGGCATTAGTAACTTACAAGTTGTTAGCAGGCCGCTTTACGAGTTGCTACTTATTATTGTAGTTTTGGTATTGCATGTTGTGGTGTTATACCCTTAAATTAGTAATTCAATATTGAGATCGTTTTTGAACTTGCATGCTTAAACGGAAACCTACCTTATGGGAAAGTCTCGTAAAAGCATTACGGAGCATTGATGATGGTTTAATAAAATGTTAGTTAAACTATTGGGAGTCCTAATAATTCGTGTCAACATTTCGTCAATCCATCATTATCAACCCAAACTTGACCTTCGGTTTGTATTTTTGTTTGCTGCGCAAACAAAATGAAGAATAGGCCTCAATCACGTAGGGCGCTTGACCACGGAGTTTGCTCTGCTTCACACAAAACCTTTTTCTTCACATTTCGATTTGCTCAGGAGATTTTTTCCGAAGGCCATCCATGGCCTGGGAAAAAATGCTTGCCGTCCAGGCAAGCAGTCTCCTTACGCTAAACGAAATGCTCAGCGGTTTTTAATGTTCTTCAGAGCAAACTCCGTGGCAAATCACCCCAACAGGTTGAGGCCATGGGGATCAAAAAATAGTGGAACTACCGATTACATCGGTCTTTTTTCTAAATAAGACGGCCTTTAGGCCGAAGTTCCTTAATTTCTCTCTCTTCCCCCCCTCACTTAATTTTAGGCAGCTGGGCTGGAGTCGAGTGTAGTCTGGAGAACATTAAAAACCGCTGAGTATTTGGAGAGGCGCAAGGAATCAGCTTGCCCGGACGGCAAGCGTTTTTTAGAAGACCAAGGATGGTCTTTCTAAAAAACCTCCTGAGCACGACAAATACGAAGAAGAAGGTTTTTAGTTATACAGACTGCACTCGACTTCAGCTTAACCTAAATAAAATTAAGACTCTCTCTATTTTTTGTTTGCGTAGAAAACAAAAAACAAACTAATAGTTGCCATTGGGATGTTCCGTAATTGGCAGACTCTTGAAGATTAACATAGAAGTGCTTAAATTACAGTCTCTTCGTCGTTGCCAACCCAAAGCGGAAGACCAATGACGACACTTCGAAATCACTTACGTGTTAAAGCCGACGATCAGGTTTCAAGTGGTATGATATATGACGAGCAATTATTATATTTAAAGTTGCCGTTCTAATAACTGCTATAGAAATGTGAAAACTTCTAGCTTTGCTAGATACGGCACCTTACTCAATTGTAAAAAGATAATTCAAAACATGAACCAGCTTCTCTGGCCTCTAACTTTAGTGATTATTGAAGGTAATATCAATTGCGAGAGACTGTAACTCTCTAGACACAGACGTAGCCAAATAAGCCATTGAATTACCCATCGAGTTATTTTCCAATTGATCCAATTTATCTGTAATTAAATCTGCAATCGATTCTAAAGGTTGTTGATCTTTTTCTGGATGAAACAATGGTCTACCTGGACTACCACAATTATCCATTAACGCATTAACAGCTTCTTGTAGAAGACGCTTTTCACAATTGACGACTATACTGAATTTATCCATCGCTAACAAATACTTAAAACGATTATTTCTGTTAATAACTCGACTATATAAATAATTTACATCAGAAACTGAAAACTCATTTTCCTTCAAAGGATTAATTGGTCGTAAATTAGGCGGCAATATAGGTAGAGCTGTCAATATCATCCATTCTGGCTTGCATTCCATCTTTAAAAATGACTCGATTAGTTTTAACCTTTTATAGTCACATTGCTGTTTATTTTCTAGACTTAATTTCTCACCACCTATTATCTCAAAATCTTTTCCAGAGTTAATACGAACTAAAAGTTCCTGTATCGCCTCGGCACCACTTCTAATTTCTACCATATTATCTTGTTTTTTAATAGCTCTACTGTAGTAATAATCAATATCTTCAGACAATCGCTCTCTTAATTTGTATTTGCGCTCACCAGGAATGGCGACAAGACATAGTTCTCGATAAACTAACCTCTCAATGTCTCTGATAGATATTTTAAGTAGTGTGCTAACAACAGTTGGAAATGATCGTAGATACCAAGTATTTAAGAGTGGAGTTGCTAATTCAATATGACCCATACGTTCATTTCGAACTGCGCGTGAGGTTATTTCAACACCACACTTATCGCATACAATATCTTTATGTATAGAACTCTGATATTTTCCACAAGAACACTCATAATCTTTAATTGGACCAAATAAATTAGCACTAAATAACCCATCTTTTTCCGTAATAGATGTGCTGTCATTGAAGGGTCCTGAAACTTGAACTTCACCACATGACCACGACCTGATCATATCAGGTGATGCCAAACATAAATAACTTCCGTTATTTTTTCGTTGACCCTGTGTTTGGAGGATATGCATAATATCTTCGATTTTTGAATCCAGATCCTTGCTCACAATTTCGTCCGATATTTTCAATCTTATACTCAGGATAATGAATTAAGGTAGTTAGTCTAGTTTTACATGACTATTTGCATTTGGCAATTAAATTTGGCTAGCGACATATAATAATTGTGCTACTGTAACGGTAACTAATGAGAGCAAATATTTTTCATTACCAAAGTTTTGACGACGGCAGCTTGTGGCAGTTTCGTAGCCTACGCTCTTAAAGTACTATAAAAAAACTCAATGCAACAAAACACCTCTTTCCCGATGTCAAATTTGACTAAGTGGCTTAGGCATCGCTATCGCATAACCTTGGACATAATCTACTTTTAGTTCTTTGAGTTGGTCAACAATTTCTTCATTCTCGACACACTCTGCAATCGTCTTAATTCCCATAATGTGGCCAACTTGATTAATGGCAGCAACCATCGCATGGTCAATGCGATCATTCGCCATGTCTTGCACAAAGCTGC
>QIKQ01000267.1 GCA_003233075.1 Gammaproteobacteria bacterium | reverse complement strand
CACTATGTCGAGCGCTTGGACCGAGTGAAAACGTGTCATAGTATGCAATTGGGCCGTCGCAGTAGACGGGCTGTGAGAAATGCGGGCTAGACACAGCATGCAAGCGGCGCGTCAAATCTACCTATATTGGCAATAATTGGCCTATTTTGTAGATGATTTCAGCTAAAATTGGTAATTAGCGCATTTGTATCAAATAAAACGACTCAATTGCTTGAGCAAAGGTGCGGGCCTAGAATAAAATAGCGTACTATTCCTGTTCACAGCATTGAAATCGATTAACCGCTGTATCGATTTATATTTTAGGGGTTAAAGGCATTAAAAATTATAATTCAGCAGTTCAATATTTGTTATTAATATTAAGCGCATTTGCAGTTTCGTTTATTCCCTTAATACAGCTTCCATTCATTTGGATCGAAACTTTTTTTCATGAAATTAGCCATGGTTTAGCTGCGATATTTACCGGCGGAAGTATTGTTAAAATTAGCTTGAAAGAAACCGGTGCGGGATCGTGCAAATACAATGTCGGAGCAATCGAGTGGCTGGTGATTTTCTCAGGATATATGGGTGCCATTATCTGGGGAATGTTTATTTATTTAGGTGCATCGTATTCTGCTAAAAAAGCGAACCAATTCGGAATCGGGATTGCAATATTTATCGCTATATCCGGTATGTTATGGGCGAAAGACAGCGAAACCTGGGTAATATTAATTGCGATAATTTCTGTATTGCTGATTTCACTTTGGTTGGTTTCGGTGCTCGTACTTCATCGTAGACCGGTGCAGGTGTTCGTTCAATTTATTGGTATTTTTATTTTAGTGAATACAATTAAATCCTTAATGCAGTTATTAGCAATTCCTGACGTAGGTGATCACGTAGAACTTGCTAAAATAACAATATTCTCCGAGTATATCTGGTGGTTAATTTGGATTATAGGTTCTGTTATTGCTCTGTGGTACTTATGGCTGAAGTCTTACAACGACGTTTAAGCACTGCAAGTGACCCTCACTGTGACGCGTTTAGCTGAGCGAAGTACGAGCCAGTTTCGGGTCGCACCTGAGCTCAACTGTCAGAGTGTCATTTTCTAAAAAAACACGATTTAATTCAAAAACCAAGTTTGAAATTCGCGGCAAGTGATGCCCTCACTGTCACGCGCTTAGTAGAGCGAAGTATGAGCCAGGTTCATATCGCAATCCATGTCAATTGTTAAGTGAAAACTTCAACAAAATTCGGGTATTATGCTTAGCATTTCGATATGTTGGCGGTCCGGTTTATAGTGTATGATATTCCCTAGTCGGAAAATACGGATAATAATTAATATAAAAATGGATATAGAAAGAATTCAATGTATTTCGTGCGGAAATATTTCCACTGATAATCAAAGTGATTTAGATCAGTGTGGTTCCTGTGGCTCAAAAAATAATCAAATGCAACGCTGTGCTTGGTGTAGTCAATGGTCCGCTGAGTCAGATTATTGTGAGCACTGTGGAACCGTTATTGCGGACAAAACAAAATACGGAGCATCGCGAATATTAAAGAAACGCGGAGTCGATCAAGTATCCATTAGCATCCAATTGAATAAGTGCAGTGAAACTGAGCTTATACAGCTTGAAGATGAATTTGAAGCTCACGCCAAGATCGCAAGTCAATTGGTTAGTATTGCTAAATTTTGCGCGCAATACTTATATAATCCCAACTATTATTTCGAATTCGAAGATCGTTTGGTTAAAGACCTGCCTTTTGACATGGAAATATTTGATCATTTAAGAAAGGGTTCGATCCCAAAAGAAAAAACAATTGGTGTGCAATTAAATGCGATAGCAACTACCTGTCAACTTCAAGAATTAGCAGAATTAGCGACCATAGCCAGTGTTAAATACCCGGAAACTATAATTGATTCAGCGAGCGCGAAACAATGGCTTGAGCGTGTTTCTAAAGTCGCATTGGGCGAGGGCATTAATGTCATTGAGGCATTAATTGCATTAGCTCATTGGCGTTCCTGGGTGGCTCCATTCTATTTTGATATCTACCGTGGCGATCTTTCTAAGAAAATTTACAATACAGCGTATGCGAAATTGTTTAATTGTGAAGGTCTGCAAGCAACTTGGATGGCAGTGCTTTGTGCGAAGACAGAATACTTTCAAAAGCTAAAATCATCAAATAAAACAAAACGTACGATATTAAAATTACTAAATGAAGGCTTAAGCTCAAAATCTAAGGATCTGATGCTAAGTTGTGCCATATTGCTTAATGATGAATTGGTTTTTGCTAAGTTGGTTAATAGTGATAATCCGGAAATAAAGCAAGTCTCATTAAAAGTTCTATCGCATGCATGTAGCTCCAAGTTGGCACCGATTATTGAAAATGCTGATTCTTCTACCCTAATGCATATTTTAGATGGGATGCTAGCCGCTCAGTCGGACGAGGCAATTGATATACCCGAATCAGTCGTCGCTGCTTTTTGTAATATTTTAGATAAGCTAGATTCAGATTTTCTCAATCAAGTTATAAAATTTATAACTGATAATTCAAATGGCAAAGAGAAATATTATAAGATATTTTCAAAATTTATTAGTAAACATGATGACCCTAGTGTCTCGGTCGATTTACTATTTGATGCTAATAAAAATGACCCATTAAAATTACAGCAAATGTTGTTGCAATCCGAATTTAAGCCGGAGTTAATTGATAAAATTGAAGCCTTGGCAGAAAAAACAAGTTTTATACCTGAGTTTGCCGACCAATTAATTCGTTTTATTCGCAAAACACTACTAAGTGATCAATTTGAGAAATATAAACATCAATTTTATACAATCATTAGCAGCCAACTTTCAGTTAATAATACGACAGCATTTGTCTTTAAGCGTTTTGTTATTGAAGGTCTGGTGCACTCGAATCCCCTAGTCGCAAATAGAATGTTTGACCTCGTCTATAAGGATCTGCAACTTATTACTGAGTTAAAAACCCAGGTAGATAATGACAATTCCTTTTACAGCGTAGATTTTTGTGAAAACTATATGGGCTCTGTCGATAATATGTTATTGGCAATAAATGGAGTGTTGGCACATCGCAAGGAATACAAGTGTTCTCAGTGGTTATTGCAAACCTTGTTTCAAAACGAAATAAAT
This sequence comes from Gammaproteobacteria bacterium, assembly GCA_003233075.1. GTDB lineage: Bacteria > Pseudomonadota > Gammaproteobacteria > SZUA-21 > SZUA-21 > SZUA-41. The sequence continues at coordinate 5,115 of QIKQ01000267.1, read as the reverse complement.
TTTAAGACTTTATTGGCAGAAAATCCTGCTTATACAAAAGAAATATTTAAGAGTCTAATTAGAGCCTATGTAAAAGAACCGAATTTGCGAGATGTGTTATTAACGTTTATGTGTGCTCCGCTCGATAAGGCTAAGCAGAAAAGCTCACCCTTTTTTGATGCAATCGAAGTAAGCGACTTTGATAATGGCTTGTTAGATTTATTAGTAAATGCATCCGAAAAATACTTGTTTTCTAAACGTCTATTAATTGAGGCCTTACAATATTTCGAACTAAGTCAGGATAAGAAGTATCTTGAAACAATTCAATTGATATTGGCAAACCAATGCAATCAAGAACCTGCGTTTGCATACTATTGCATTAGTTATTTAGTGCGAAATTGTTTTAATACAGAAAACCTAGAGCAGGCGAATAACGCCTATAGTGTGTTAAGTTACATCAATTCTAGTGGCATTATTTATTTAGGCCCGAAAGATAATATTGCCTATAAACTAAATGATTTGGGCAATTTTATACGCAATTTCTTCAATAGCTTAGAAGATTTTTCTGAGTTATTTAAAAAAATAATACTGAATAAACAGGTTTTCGGGGTAGAACTCTGGTTGTTAAGCGGTTTTAAGCGTAACGAGAAAGTGATTAGTTCACGTTATTTGAATCATCAAGACCTTTTGGCAAAATTAGTAATCGCGGTTGCGACCCAAACTATAGATAAAAAATATAATAAAACCAGTCAAAATATAGTCATAGAATTTTTAAAGGATTATATGAGCTTTTTGCCTATCAGTAATTTTATTTTAAATAATACACGCTCAGTGTTGTCTGATTTAAATACTGGAGAAGAACCTTCTGAAGCAGTATTGACTCAATTGCGTTTGCTTATAAGCGAGTATCAAAAATCAGAGGGACTCGCAAGCAGTGAGATATCCGCTGCTAAGCTAAAAAAACAAGATTCCAGCAATAGTAAATTTTTAGAAAAAATGGAATTTGGCCATCAGCCTATTGATATCGACTTTGAGGTGTCAGTCGTATGGCTTAGAAAATTTGATACTTTAATTCGAAATCAAGGTATCGCAAATAGTTTGTCATTGCTGGGGCTTTTTCACAATCATGCTCAAGCTTTTAAAGCCATATTGGAAGGTGAAGCTGAACTTCAGCGGGATATATTAGATAGTCTAATCGATCTGGTATTTCAGCATTTGGATTACGAGAATTCAGATGATATGTCGCAAAAGCTACTTGCAAGTGAACTAATTTATGCGCTCGCAAAGAATTCAAGTATTACGCATTACTGCATACGAACCATTAAAGATAAATTATCTAGCCTAAGCGTTGACGCGGGTGGCGCAGAGTGTGCGCACTATATTCAACGGGTACTTAATAGCTTGAGTGAAATTAGATTAGATCAGATTTCAAGGGATAAGTATTCTAAAGTAGATAAAGCTTCAAAAATTAAAAATGAACCAGTAAAAAGACGCTTACCAAGTTATAGTCAAGCCGAAATTAAATTTGATATTAGAGAACTAAAAAATCAATTTGAAGGCAAAAAGTTAAAGCAAAGATTAATGACTGGCGTTGGCTTAATCAATAGTCATGATTATATTGAAGCTATTGATCAGTTTAAGTCGATGCTGGATATAGAGGTGTCGGATAGGGTATATTATTTAATCGGCAAAGCCTATTTGTTGTACGACTTGCCTGAACAGGCTAGCAAGTATATTGAAAAGTGTTTAGTGTTGAACCCCAATAACTGGCGCGCACTCATATTGTATGCTTTCCAACAAGAATACATTGAAAATAATATTCAATTTGCAGAAACTTTAGTTAAACGTGCATACGCGATTGAACCAAAATCAGATCGTGTGCTTGCTAGAATTAGTAGTATTAATTTAAAGCGTAGTAAGCATACTGTTGCGATGAAGTTTATTCAGGAAGCTTTAAAAGTCAATCCTAATAATGCCGAAATATATTTTTTGTTAGGCGAACTTCTGCAAAAAACTAAACGTTATAAAGAATCAATCCAGTATTATAAAAAAGCAATCTCGCTTGGGGCGGAAGATCCTTGTGTTTACAGCGCTATGGGTGTTAGTGAGTTTAAACTAGGCAATGTTGTTGATGGTGTGCAGAAGTTAAAACAGGCGCTTAAAATAGATCAATCTTGTGCGATTGCACATTTTGGTTTAGGTGAAATATTTAGCTCCAGTGGCGATGCTGATAAAGCTGAATTACATTTATCGCGCGCTTGTGAATTTGATTCTAACAATAATAGTTATAAAATGCGTTTGGCTGAACACTATCAGGTCTTAGAGGAAAATGAGAAAGCGCTCGATATAATGATGGAAATTGCTAATAATGGCGAACCTGTTCCGAGTAACTTAATTCAAATAGCGCGACTGTGCGCCAAAAATAATCGTGTATTACATGCGCAAGATTATTTAGAAAAAGCGATTAGCCTTCAGCCAGAAAATTATACTCTCTATTTTGAACTAGCTCTATTATACGAAGAAACGCAGGCATTCGGTAATGCGGTGGGTATTTTGCAGCGAGTAGTTGAGTTGAAACCAGACTTTATTGATGCTTGGTTGAAAATGGGTGATATTTATAAAGAATTAAGTCGTCGTGATGAATCTCAGAAATGTTACCAGGAAGTACTTACTTTGGATAAATCAAATTCGCTTGCCTTACTAGGAATGGGTAACCTGTTTAGTCATGCTGGTGATAATAAACGGGCTGAAAAGTACTTTAAGAAAGCGAATCGAAATAAGTCGAGTTAAAAGATTTTTAGAATGCCATAATATTAATCTAAATATTTAGATTCAGCATATCCTGCCCGCTTGCGGCAGGGTATTTTATTTTTTCAGTTTGATACCCTGTCCCTATCCAGTAATAAAGAGGAACTATGCTAATTCCTAACCATTTGATCCGCAATTTAATTTTAAGTACTTTAATTCTGTTTTTGCTTGCTGCTTGCAGCACCTCAGTAAAACACCTAAGTCTAAAAAACAGTAAAATGGTTAAAGTGATTCCAGTCCGTTCATTTTATGCCGACCGAAAAGCCATTGGTGGATATCAGCTTTCACCTAATGGAAAGTATTTAGCTTGGCGCGGCGTCAGTGGTATTAGGGCAGCAGTTTTCATTAAAAATCTTAGTTCGAACAAAATCAGAATAATTAAGAAAAGAGTTCGTTCCTATCGCTGGGCGGCTGATAGTAGACATCTTTTTATGTTTAAAGACAAAGCGGGTAATGAGAATTATCATATTTATTATCTTGATAGTTTCAATCCTAGCAAAACCTGGACAAATTTAACTCCGTTCAAGGGAGTTAGAGCGCACTTGCAGCAAGTCATTAAGGGCAAGCCGAATGAAATACTTGTCAGTCACAATAAGCGGGATTCCAAATCATTCGATTTATATCATTATAATTTAAAGAATAAAAATTGGACCATGGTCTCGAAAAACACAGGACAAGTTGCCTGGTGGCATACAGATGACCGTGGCAACTTGTTAGCAAGAACTTCCTTTCTCAAAAGTAGACACCAGCTAGAATTGAAAACTAAGAAGAAATGGAAAAAAGTTTATGCCTGGAAAGAGACGGAGTCTGTTTCGCTTGGACCATTTTCGAAGAATAGGCGATTTGTTTATCTGTTGAGTAATAGAAATCGTGATAAAAAAGTTCTAATTAAATATGATTTGAAGAATAGAAAAAGCAAAGTAATTGCAAAAAATAGTAGCAGTGATATTAGACGAGTTTATTACAGTGATTTAAGTCGGGCGCCAATTATGGCAACTGCAATGCCAGGTTATCAAAAGCGTTATTATTTTAAAACGCATTCTGGTTTTAGATTGGATACTGAAATAAAACGCTTAAAATTCCAATCGCCCTATCGCTTACATATCAGTAGTAGTACGACTGATGAATCAAAAGTAACTTACACGATAGCGACTGATAAAAATGTGAAATATTATATGTTTGATGTTAAAACTAAGTCGCATCATTTTTTAGCCAATGCAGGCATTAACGCATTAAGTTCCTTATTAGCTAGCATGAAGCCATTTACTTACCAGGCTCGTGATGGCATGAAATTACATGGCTACTTCACTCGGCCGAAAATCGATACTCAACGCGCTTTACCAACCGTGCTCTTAGTGCACGGCGGCCCTTGGTCAAGAGATGTTTGGGCAATGTATAGAACCGCTCAAATGTTGGCAAACCGAGGTTACTTGGTTTTACAATTGAATTTTAGAGGCTCAAGTGGTTATGGTAAGCGTTATATGGAATCTGCCGTAGGTGAGTTTGCCGGAAAAATGCATACTGATTTATTAGATGGTTTGCAATGGGCACGGGCTAAAGGTTTGGCTGACCCGAAGAATGTTGCCATAATGGGTGGAAGTTACGGTGGTTATGCGACACTTGTTGGTATGACTTTTACACCAGATGTTTTTAAATGCGGAGTTGATATTGTCGGCATGTCTGATTTGGAATCATTGTTAAAAAATGTTCCATCCTACTGGAGTCCTTGGATGCGAAAAATGTATCGCTTTATCGGCGATCCGAAAAAGAGTAAAGATTTAGCAATTATGAAGTCAAAGTCACCTATTTATAAAGTCAAAAATGTTAAAGGTCCCTTATTGATAATTCAAGGAGAAAATGATCCTAGGGTAAAACGAGCTCAATCAGACAGAATGGTTGCTGAGCTAAAGAAGCAGGGTAAAAAAGTAAAGTACATGCTAATTAAAAATGAAGGGCATGGTATACGTAAGTGGCCAAACCGGATTAAGGTGTATCGTGCAGTCGATAATTTCTTGGCTAAATGTCTGGGTGGCCGTGCCGCGGGATTTGATTATTATCAGCTTGGTGGTTGGTTACATTAAGCGATGCAAGTTGAATTCAACGTTTCTGCTATGAGCAGAAGATCAAAGTGTCTGCTACGGGCTATCCAAACAATAATTATTTGTGTGGCTTGCTCGTGATTTCTCTGTCTTACTGAAGACGAATTGACAAGAATTTAACATAATAAGACAAACTTCCCGAAAAATAGTCTCTGCTAAATACTTGGTAGTCAGATATAATTTGGTATCATTAATTTTCCTCGAACAGCATTAACCACATAAAAACTAG
>QIKQ01000141.1 GCA_003233075.1 Gammaproteobacteria bacterium | reverse complement strand
ACTATGTCGAGCGCTTGGACCGAGTGAAAACGTGTCATAGTATGCAATTGGGCCGTCGCAGTAGACGGGCTGTGAGAAATGCGGGCTAGAGCCAAGATTGAGTAGGCTGCTTGAATTGTGCTGAAGTTTTGTTTTAGCGTCTATTCCAGCACAAAGTGAATTTAATTTTGTCATACATTTTTCCTCAATTCCTGCAAGCTTTCTATACAAATCGAGCAGCTATTAATTAGATATTAAAAGCACGATCAGGGTTAAAATAATCGAGGTAATGAGACCCACAGCAAAGCTCATTGCAATGCCTAACATCGCGTCTTTACTAATGCCAAACCTTTGTTTAATTTTAGCCATAATGCCTACTCCTAAGCTTGCCCATTCGGTTTATTTATTCTTACTTTTCTTACTTTATTGTTAGATTTAGACTGTAATTTCGCACTGATAGAACTTGAAACTGAATCAGCTGACACAGGGTTAAATGAAGCACCTGGATCGACAGGTAAAAGACTTACAAACATCGCCAACGCTAAAGAAGATACCGTTCCCAGTATTAAGCTAAGGGTCATAGCAAAATACGATTTTGGAGTTAATTTGTATTCATTCATTTGTTTAATCATCATATTCACCTTCAATTTTTGCTTCAGCTTAGTTAGCCTTCGCATTGACTCCCTAATTTCATTACAACTCGTTTATCCATAATGTTAATTAAACACCCAGCAAGTGTAGGAACACTTGTATTTTGCTGGAAAACTGCTGATTAAATGTGGCAGAAATATGGCTTTTACACTTATTTGCAAATCCCTTATATATTTTAATCCGCTGTATTTGCTATTATCCTAAAATCAAAACTCAACACAAAAATTTAAAATAAAGGATGCAAGGTATGTCTAAACGAGTAGCAATAGTTGAAGATGAACCAGCGATTCGAGAAAATTATGCGGACGTGCTTAAAAAACAGGGTTACGATGTCCAGACCTACAGTAATCGAACTGAAGCAATGAAAGCGTTTGAGCTTCGCCTGCCTGATTTAGCGTTGCTTGATATTGGCTTAGAAGACGAAATCGACGGTGGTTTTGAACTTTGCCGAGAATTGCGTAACATGTCGGCAACCTTGCCAATCATCTTTCTGACCGCCAGAGACAGTGATTTCGATGTAATTTCCGGATTACGTCTCGGTGCAGATGACTATCTCACCAAAGATATAGGTTTGCCACATTTGACCGCGCGCATTGCTGCGTTATTTCGTCGAACTGAAGCACTTAAAGCGCCACCAGAAACTGAGTCTCTCATTGAGCACGGTAAATTATGTTTAGATTTAAATCGTTTTACGGTTACCTGGGATAAAAAACCCATAGATCTTACACTCACCGAATTTTGGTTGGTGCATGCATTAGCGCGTTATCCTGGACACGTTAAAAACCGAGATCAATTAATGCAAGAATCTAATGTCGTGGTTGATGACAGCACCATTACTTCTCATATAAAACGCATCCGAAAAAAATTTATTGTGTTTGATTCAGAGTTTGATGCAATTGAGACAGTGTATGGCATGGGTTACCGATGGCTAGATAGTTAAATGTGAAAATCTATGAGTAATTTTTTTACCAAATATCAACGTCGTATCCAGTCTAGGTTTCAACTGAGCCTACGCACCAAATTGCTGTTGTTTGCACTTACCTTTCTCGTCATTCCTTGGATCGGTTATCAGTATGTTAACGCCATGGAAAGCTACTTGAGAAAGGCACAGGCTGATGCTTTACTTGCAATGACTCAAGCTGTTTCTACAGTACTCAATGAACGTATCGATTTATTTCAAAAACAAGCGGATATTCTACAAACAGTTAAAAACACCAATCACATCTACGTCAGGCCACTTAAGTCAGCGATAGTTTTAGATGGTTATGCAGATGATTGGAAAGATTACGATACTTTTTTTAAGTATTACGGCAAAGAAAATATAATTGAAAGTAATACCAGCTATGACAAAAATAAATTTAATTTTACTCATGCCGTGGGTCGATTTAGACGATTTCTTTACATCATATTTAAAGTAAAAGACGACAAAATAATTTATCGATCACCCAATTCTTTAAGCGTTGTCCACAATGATCATCTGCAGATCGGCATCCAGTCCCCTAAGGGAGATTTTTCTCGCTTCACACTAGCCAGTACCGCTCCAGGCTGGGTTAATGCCTATCGTATGCCGGAGGAAGGATCTGACAATCCACCAACACCTGTCGTACGCATTAAAGGTGAATGGCAAGAAACCAAGTACGGTTACATAATTGAGATTCGAATTCCTTTGTCGATGGTCGGCAATAAAATAGCCTTTGCAATTGCCGATGTGGATGACAAAAAAACACGGGCAATCAAAAACATTATCGGCACAGGTGGCACGCGTAAAATTGAAGAACTAGGCACAGTCATGGTGCCCTCGCCCGAAATGGAAAAGTTACTAAAAGGCTTAGAACGAAAATCAACGGGTACACAAGCCGATTACAGCGCAACTCGAACCTGGGTAATTGATAAGAACCGCCGCGTCATCGCTCGCGCAGGCACTTTAAAGCCACCTGCCAGACCGATCAAAGAGGATAACGCTCCCTTTTTAAGCCGCTTCATGCGCTCTATCTATAAACTAATTTTAAAGCAACCTTCTTCCCAATTTAAGGATGAATTATCCGGCGCATCCAAACTACAAGGTAACGAAATTGAAACTGCGCTTAAGGGTGCCGCTGGAACTAATCGTCGACGTACTCCAGACAATCAAGTTGATATATTGTCAGCGGCCTTCCCAGTTTGGGATAATAAAAAAATAATTGGTGCTGTAGTCATGGAACAAACATCCAATAGTATTTTACTATTGCAAAATAAAGCGATGGAAAATTTATTTAATATTAGCTTTTTTGTTTTTGTCATCGCGACATTAATTTTACTGGTTTTTGCCACACATATCTCCGGCCGAGTACGCCGCCTACGCGACGACGCCGAAAATGCCATAGGATTAGACGGTCGAGTTAAAAACCAAATTACTGGCTCTAATGCTGGGGATGAAATTGGCGATTTAAGTCGCTCTGTCTCCGGCATGCTAGAAAGACTTGGCCACTATAATCGCTATCTCGAAACTATGGCGAGTAAACTTTCACATGAATTACGCACACCACTGACGGTGGTGAAATCATCACTCGATAATTTGGAAATGCAAAAGTTAGATAAGGATGCTCTAACCTATACGAACAGAGCACGTGAGGGCGTAGACCGACTCAGTAATATTTTAACGCGGATGTCAGAAGCATCAAGACTAGAGCAATCTTTACTCAACATGGAAAGAGAAACTTTCGATATTGATAAAGTCATTAGTGGTTGCGTAGAAGGCTATAAACTTGCCTACACAGAAAAAAGTCTTGAATTAGTGACGGAAAATGCCGATTTTTCGATTAATGGTGTGCCCGACCTGATTGCACAAATGTTAGACAAATTAGTTTCCAACGCGATGGATTTTTGTCAGCCGGATTCGACTATCAAAATTGGTTTGTTTAAGCACCTAGAAGATATTTTTATAACCGTGAGCAATGAAGGACCACAATTGCCAACGGAAATGCAAGGCAATTTATTTGATTCCATGGTCTCAGTTCGTAGAAAAAAAGGCGACAAGCTACATTTAGGTTTAGGTCTGTATATAGTACGGGTAATTGTTGATTTTCATCAAGGAATGGTCAGCGCTTGTAACTTAGCGAATCCAGATGGAGTCGAATTCACCATCATGATACCACAAAATTTTGATGGCAAAAAATCAGGAGTATTTGGCGTCCCCTAGGGGTTTCGAACCCCTGTTGCCTGGATGAAAACCAGGTGTCCTAGGCCTCTAGACGAAGGGGACATTGGATAAAATAAGCGCGCAATTTACGCTACTTACACTGATCTGTCAAGGAAGATTCTAATTGAGCCGAAAAAACTTATCCCGACTAAACCAGCCCGGCTGAACGAGCCCACCGCGCGACCTGAACTTACGAAGTAAGTTTGGAAGTACCTGATGAAACACCAAAGGTGGTTCTGAGGTGCAGCGAGTCGCGAGTTTATTAGAACGCCAAGTTCGATGTATCCTTAATGAAGCCCGCAGGGATTCTAAAGGGCGTCGTAGTGAGAACACGCAGTGACACTACCTCCAAAATCTTATGTCTTGTAATAACCAGCCCTCGCTTACTCTGGACGCTAAAGCGAATTACTTCCAATTATACTGGGCTATTACCGTACTGCCATTATTAAGGTAATCTAGATTTTTGCAAATTGAGCGAACTATATTTACTCCCCGGCCGCTTAAAATGGGTACTGCTTTTTTAGCTCTGTCCAAGTGATTGTAGTCAAATCCCTCACCGCTATCTTTAATTTCGATTGTTAAACAGCCCCCCTGACTATCGTCCTTGGGTACACTGTTAATTTTTATACTGATTCGAGCATTGTCGAGTTTTTTCAGCCTTAATTCGCGTTGATTGTAATAGTTTGTAAAACCCTGCGGTTCTTCTTTAAGCTTGGAGTCCAAATTCAAAACACCATGATCAAGCGCGTTATTGTATAACTCCGAAAGTATGGTAAATAAATTAGTTCGATGTGCATCTAAACCCTGAATGTCCATTAATAATTGAATAATGATAGGTAAGGGATCAATGTTACGCAACATTTCATCATTCAACACAAGTTCAAATTGCCATTCGCCACTCTCGATATATTTAGTCACTTCCTTTTTACCGATAGCACATGAAAGCAATTCAGAATCACAATGAACTTGCACTAAAGTGATATCATCAAAGTGCTTTTCAATATCGCCATATTCACTAATTTTACGCTGAATATTATCGATGCAATTTTCCGCCGATGACTGAATAATAACCGCTTGCAATCTTTCTTCGCCAAACGCCACACCATCGGCATTACACACATCAGTAATCCCATCAGAAAGCATAACTATTCGGTCGCCTGATTCAATTTCGAAAGCCTTAGGTTCAATCGCCATTTTTGAGCTAGAAATAATGCCTAGGGGCATACTTGAAGAGCTTAGCTTTATTACCTCAGCGTTTTTATTTTTAATGACAATTATGTCTGGCACACCGGCGTTCCATACTTCCACTATATGGTTATTTAGATCAAGGTGAATAAAGGCTGCTGCTAAAAACATATTGGTCGGCAGCAAGGTATACATTTTTTGATTGATTTCGTAAGCTACCTCTTTTAGTGCAAAGCCCTTTTCAGACATACTGTAAAACACATCAGAAGCAGGCATTGCGCCAATCGCCGCGGATAGCCCATGGCCCGTAAAATCTCCAACCAGAATATGAATTCCGCCTGTAGGCGTTTTAGCCGTTAGCACAATGTCGCCACTAAAAGTACAAGACGGTTTAGACAAAGTTTGAATACAGTCTAAAACTAGGTCACCGCGAGTGACAATACTGCTATGAATTTTTTCTGCAATGACTTGCTCAGCGCGACTTTGCTCCTGGGCTATTTCGAGTAAGTGCTTTTGATTGCTGACGGTTTGATAAAGTTGGTAATTACGTTTAAAGGCAAGAATTTTTGCTTGAAGTATTATGCGATTAATTGGTTTATTTAAAAAATCATCGCCTCCTACATCAATGCATTTTGCCAATGAGGGCTCATCCGTCATTGCAGTGATAAAAATAACTGGAACAAAACGATCGACACACAAGCTTTTAATACGAGTCGTTGCTTCATAACCATCCATGACAGGCATCATGACGTCAATTAGCACCATATCAGGACTATGTTCAATAAATGCTTCTACCGCTTCCTTGCCATTTTCAGTGATTATCACTTCGTATTGCCACTTCTTCAACATCGTTGACAGGACTAAACGATTGGTAGAATCATCATCGCTAATTAAAACTTTCATTTGAGAATACCCTGCCTATTGATGGTTTTATGTAATCTCAAACATTTGGTTAAAATTAGACAATTGCAATATTTTTCGAATGTCTTCGCTACAGCCGGTAATCTCTATTTTACAAGTATCACCACCCGCATGCTCGCGCAATAGTAACAACATACCGAGGGCAGAACTGTCCATATATTCCGTACCACTCAAATCTAATTTAAATTGGGCATCATTCGCAGCCCCTTTATACGCATCTCGAAAATCTTTATGGTCACTAAAATCAAATCGACCACTGACACATATAACCATATCGCGTCCATCATCTGAGCACTTTGAACTGACTGACATATCATTCTCCTTTCACACTATTAAATTAAAAAACTAAAATAACTCTACTTCACCTTCATTTAGGTTTGATTGGCTTACTGCTTTATTAACATCTCCGCTCTCTACAAAATGTTCTTCAATCTTCGCTCTAAGAGTTGCCAAGCTAGCGGTCAACTGGCAACTAGTCTCTTCGCTATAGGAGTAAGACATAGTTTCATAAGCTTGATCCAAACAACCTAGGCGAGAATTGATATGCCTAACTAACTGACCCACTAGATCTCCGAACTGCAGAGAACGCACTGCCAAACCTACATTGGCATTTATCTGATCTGAAAATACACTCACTTCTTCAATATTTTTTGATATCACTTCATTGACTTCAGCGATTTGTATAATCATAGAATCCACACGTTCCTTAGATGTAAGCGCGACACTCATGTCCTTAGATGCTAGTTTACTAACAATATCTTGAGCTTTTAATATATTGTCTTTCGCCGATGTAACTACTTCGTTAATTTTATCGCTAAATTTATTTGAACGTTGTGATAATTGACGAACCTCATCAGCAACCACCGCAAATCCACGCCCTGCCTCACCTGCGCGAGCAGCCTCGATCGCTGCATTTAAAGCCAAAAGGTTAGTTTGATCAGCAATTGTTTTCACATCGCCCAAAATATTAACGACTTCTTCCATCGCATGAGCAACATCGTTAATGGTATGTACAATACGCATACTTTGAGCGCTAATATCAACAATTTCGTCCGTAAAATAACTCAGTACTGCCATAGTTTCTTCGGCAAACTGTTTAAAGCTCATTCTATTTTGTGGATTATCCTCCGTATCTTTAATCTCAGCACCATCGATCGCACTGCCATCATCATTCGTATCAGCCATGAGATTTAAGATCTCATGCAATTTATTTTCTTGTAGCTGACTCAAGTCATTCATGCCCTGAAAACTCTTGTTCAAGTTTTCATTCGCATCACAAACTAATTCACCAATTTTTCTTAGATCTTGATCAGAAGAGTGATTATAACTTTTAAATAATGAGACAATTTCAGGCACTGATTGCCGAACAGCAAGCAATTTAGATTCATAATCTTGTTCAATTTTTCTGAGCTTAAGATCAAACTTAGTAGATTGCCTAATAAATATAAAACCGAGCATAGGAGCAAACAATAACGCAGCTACAATAAATAGTTTCACTGCTCCGCCCATATCAGCATTGAATACCAAATAAGAAGCAACACTTGCCAGGAGTAGCGGTAATATGATGACTAAATAGCGCACGTTAATCCTTTTATAAATCCTATAATTTATATTCTCAAAAACTATTTGAGAAAAACATCGCAATCCTAAAAGGGTATCGGTTTATTTCACTAAAGCTTGAGAAAGCGGTCTTTAAAACATACTCGAACAAAGGATAAAACGGACGGTTTTACAATCACTTATGTGATGTTTATAATGCACTTAAAATAATTGAGGTTAAAAATATTGAATATAATTTTAGTGCCTATCTAAGTTTCATAGTCCACACACAATAAACGGAAATGAACGGAATAAGAGATATTGCGTGCGCAATCAAAAGGCTGTTTCATTTAACAAAGCCGATGATTTCAAATGGTCAGTAGAGACAAGGCATGCCTCATTGCTGTCCCACAGTTTGGATTAAACAGGAATACCTGACCTTAAGATACATGTAAGTCTGAAAAGAACATTGAAATAACAGGGTTAGATTAGTTCACATCCTACTCGCGTTGTCCATCAGTAGCATAACCCCTGGTCGAGACATGAATTTGAGACGTCTGCCATTAGACTAGAAAATTTTGAATCTGAAACAGAATGATAGTAGTTTATTATAATTTTGAAGGATCTGTAGCCCGGCTCTGAAGAGCCGGGCTACAGCAGATATTGAGTATCGCCCTTCCTATATTAAGTACGCGGTTAACTGTGGGACAGCAGTGAAGCATGCCTTGTCTCTACGATGCCTTTAATAATAAGTTTGACAGCAACAAATAAAAACAACGAAGATTGGTGGA
>QIKQ01000006.1 GCA_003233075.1 Gammaproteobacteria bacterium | reverse complement strand
AAAAACTTCACCGCAGCACAGAAAACATTGGCCGGTGTTGAGCTTGTTCGCATGCTTAAGAAAGGACAAATGCGGAAAACGCGTGGTGATGCTTTATCGCCGGCGGACCAATTCTATGCTCTGGCTGCGTAAAAAGGCAAAGTGTCGATGATGTTTTTTACACATTCGACCGCTGTTTGCGACAGAACCTAATATTCTTCAAGTTCTGTTAATGCTTTGGAAGGTCCCGAGACCTTACTAACTGCATAAATACGATTATAGCAATCGGATGTAATAAGTAATAGCCGGTTATATAATCTTAGTATGAGGTCCGGCCGAACCTCTAGACCCCCCTTACTGTTGAAAGTAGTTTGTTGGTGACCATTTGGGAATCGCTCGTGGTAACGGTTTTATCAGGTTCTTATATTCCTGATCACCCCATTCAATCTTACCTCCCACAATTGTTAGAACCGAGCGTAGGTCTTTAATTTTTTCTTCCTTAACGTTCATATAATCTTCTGTCGTTAAGATAAAATCTGCATATTGTCCTTTTGTAATATGACCTTTCAGTTTTTCTTCACCGGAAAACCACGCACTTCCTCTCGTAAATAATTCTAATGCTTCCTTGCGAGTTAGACGATTACTGGCATCATAAAGCTGCATGCCTCCCACCGTTTTACCAGAAACCATCCAATAAAGCGAAACCCACGGATTATAGCTGGAGACACGTGTTCCGTCAGTACCTGCGCCTATTGGAATTCCCATATCAAGTATTTTACGAAGTGGTGGCGAGTGCTTGGCTTTTTTTGCACCATAGAGTTTAACGAAGGCCTCTCCTGCATAGGCCATACGACCCTGAATGGCAATACCACCACCGAGTGCTTTAATGCGTTTCAGATTTTTATCCTGCACGGTTTCTGCGTGATCAAACGCCCAGCGAATATTTTTGAATGAATAGCGAGTATTTACATCCTCAAATACGTTCAGCACTTTACTGATAGACTCGTCGTAGGTTGCGTGGATTCTAAGCGGCCATTTGTTTTTAACTAGCAATTCCGTCACATTAGTTAGTTCGGTTTTATAGGTCGGTTTCAAATCAGGACGTGGTGACATGAAATTTTCATAATCTCCTGCCGACCACACCAGAAACTCTCCTGCCCCTTCCAATGTATAACCATTCGGGCGCAAACGATCACTGTTTTGACCTTGTGTATTGGTTGCAATCCACTGCTTGAAGTCAGCCAATTCTTTCCCAGGGTTTGGTGGGAAAAGATAATAGGAAATTCGTAAAGGAATCTCACCACTTTTTGCTAAAACCTCTGTCGCTTTGTAATTTTCAGGGAAATTATGTCCACCACCGCCAGCATCAATAGCAGAAGTAAGCCCTAGACTTACCAGATTGCGGTAGAAATGCTTTGTCGAGTTAATTTGCTGCTTGGCAGTCATGTGGGGCAATCCAGCAATAGTTTTATAGAGTATCATCGGGTTAGGGTTAGCGATGAGCAGTCCGGTAGGATTTCCATCCTTATCGCGGGCATATTCACTGCCCCATGGCGCTTTGCTGTTTTTATCAATACCCAGCTTTTTCATGCCTGCTTTGTTGAGGAAGCCTTGACTATAAAGATACAAGACAAAGAGCGGAGTATTCGGTGCTGCTTTGTTCAATTCATCCATGGTCGGCATTCTTTTTTCTGCAAATTGATACTGTGACCAGCCACCAATGATGCGTATCCATTGTCCTTTAGGAGTGCGCTTGGCCTGCTCCTTAATCATCGCCAAACCTAGCTTCAGGCTTTTAACGCCTTCCCAACGTAGTTCCAGATTATAGAAACGACCACCTCGTGTGACATGCAGGTGAGAATCATTGAGACCCGGAAGCATTCTACGACTGGCAGCATCAATAATTTTTGTGCCAGTTTTTTTAAGCTTTAAAACCTCTTTGTCTGACCCTACTTTGATAAATATTCCATTTTTTACAGCCACAGCGGTAGCTGCTGGGTTTTGTTTATCAAGGGTAGTTATTTTTGCATTATGAACAATGAGATCAACAGCAAAGGCTTGTGTGGAAAGTATTGCAATCAGCAAAGCGAATAATTGTGAATATGTTTTCATTAGAACCTCTGTATAAATATAACACCACTGATGACCATTAGTGCTCCTACGATACGGCCAAGATTGATGGAATGTTGTGGGAAACCTACCGAGCCATAATGATCGAACAAAATTGCGGCAATCATTTGCCCTGCAAGCGCCAGTGAAATAAGCATTGCTGCACCGAATTAATTGCGCTTATTACCTGAATCCGCGTTACGATACTTATCTCCGGCATCAACAATCTCCATTTCAATTATTTTTTTCTATCTAATTGTCAATACCATTAAATTGGGTTCTGTCGCAAACAGCGATCAAGTGCGTAAATATCGTGATGACTACACTGGCTTACGCTGCTAACGCATAGAACTGTTCTGCAGGCGACAAAACGTCGCCACGCGTTTCCCGCAATTGTCCTTTCTTAAGCATACGAACAAGCTCAATGCCGGTCAACGTTTTCTGTGCCGCGTAGAAATTCTTGAATCCAAGTACCAGTTTCGTTTTGCGTTTGATAAAACGGTGGTCTTGTTCGACAATGTTGTTTAGGTACTTGCACTGTCTGATCTCGATACGTCTATGGTTCTCGATATTATAGCTTTTGATACCGGCCTTGTTAGCACCACTTTTATCGATATTAATTAAGCTTGGTTTACCGTTCCTGCCGATGGCTTTGGTGAGGAAGCGTAAAGCTGCCTTTTTATCGCGTCTCAAAGTGAGCAAGAAATCAATGGTGTTATTCTCTTTATCCACGGCACGATAATAGTAACGCCATTGGCCTTTTACCTTAATATAAGTCTCGTCCATTCGCCAGTGGTTCCCGGGGCGTTTCTTCTTTTTATGAAAGGCTTTTTCGAGCTCGGGTGTATAATGAACGACCCAACGATTGAGGGTACTGTGATCTACCTCAAATCCCCGTTCTTGCATCATTTCTTCAATGTCACGATAACTCAGTGAGTAGGCAAGATACCAACGGACAGACTGCATGATCATTTCTTTATTAAAATGACGACTTTTAAAACTCACCATTAATGACTCGCTACTGACAGGATTAGATTGCTAAGAGTAGCAGGATTCATTATTTTAGGCCAGTTTGCGACAGAACCATAAAACAGGGGATTGGGTAGCTCTTCGCCCTTCTTCACCCAAAGACAGCCTTTAGTGCTGTGTTTTTTTAATCCATTCGATAAAGCCAGGTGTTTCGATTAAATAATCGCCGTGCAGATTTTTGGTGATGACATTTATTTTTTCCAATCGTTTAATTCTCGATTGTATTTTTCCTCGACTAATTATCTCACCGAGCTTGGATGATAATTTATCCATGTAATTCTGAGAATAGACAGCCTGATTACCGATGACACGTTTAATTAACTCCAAATCAAGATCATTCAATTTATCAAAAAGCGCTTTATATTCGTTATCGTGACCTATAAGATCAATCACATTTTTGTACGCGAGATTAATGTCAATTTCTTCGTGTAAGGCCATGATTCGAACTAAGGTTCTAAAATAATCAGGATTGTAGTTTAGTTTTTTAAAGATCCGATTCGATTTTTTGACATCAAAGACGTTCCCCGTGACTGCTTTAAAAACCCTGCCAATATGCTCGACAAATTCAATCCCCATGACCGGAAAACTTTCCATGTCGGCAAAACGATACAGCGGTGATTTCGAATCACTGAATAATTTACGCAACCCCGAACGCGAAGACCCAGTGAGGACAGCAAACACACGATTTCGATTCTCGTCAATCATTGTCCGTAGATTATAGGTTAAGGGATCGAAGTTTTTGGAGACAGAAAGATGCTGAACCTCGTCGATGATTAACAATAAAGGGGTTTTTTCTGCCTGCTTAATCAGTTCCCTTATTAATTTAGAGATGTAGGTCAGCTGATTACTGGGTGCTTTAATGGCATCAAAGGAAGAAATAACAGGCTCTAAACTGGTTGAAAATTCGGCGCCAAATTCGGTGCTTATTTTTAGCTTGCTGATAATTCCTTGTAGTGTTTTCTTAACGTATTTCATTCCTTTGTTTGTGATGCTTTCCAACGTCACGGACAAGCTTTCAATAATGGCCTCATGCGGGGCTTCTTTGTTTTTCCACAAATTAATGTAGACGGGTAAGTAATTATATTCAATCGCAACAGGCATTAAGTCATAGATAAGAAACTCAGTCTTTCCCATTTTTCGCGGCGCAAACAACACGGTGCGCGTCGACACCCCCAGCTCAAAACTCTTAAAATAATGCTTTGCTAGATCCGTTCGTGGAAAGTGCCATTGATCAACATTCACCGAAATCACCCAAAATATGCTACTAAAATGAATTCATTATAAGTATGATGAATTCACTAGTCAATAGATGAATTCATCTTAGCGTAATATTTAAGGTGAAAGAAGCGGCCAAAAACCCCTTTAAACGTTGATGAAACCGAAGAGGAGTGTACGGGAGATCGATGTATGCCCTTCCAGCCCGTAATATTAAAGAAAAGGAGTCCGTTTTATTTCTATAATGTACCGCTCAAAGAGAGCCAAGACGTGCTGGCCTTATTGATCATTATTAAGCCATTGATTAAACAAAATCATGACTTTGGCCACTAAAGTCGTTTTTTCGACCTGGCTGTCCTGGCAATATTGATTAACCACCTTGTCCGCAGAATTTTATATCGTCCCGCAATCAGGTTCTGTCGCAAGCAGCGATCAAGTGCGCAAATATCGGTATTTTCGGGCTGACACTAATGTAATAATTTAAGCTGATTATCAAAGGCTTATTAATTTACAGCGACATGTTAATTCCTATATTGCTGGGGATCCTAGTCAGCAGAAAAAACTTGATTTCGCTACAAGGCGACGAATTATTGATAGCATCAGGGTCAACGTCATAATATATGGCGCATAACTTGTGACGCACTTAATATTAGCGTACACGGGGCATGAATAAAAAATACTTCACCACACGAATCGTCACAGGTTCTGCTTTTATCAATCGTAAAAAAGAACGCGATTGGTTAGCCAATCGTATCAAACAGTTTGAACATTCTTGGATTATGGCTCCTAGGCGTTATGGCAAATCCTCATTGTGCAAGCAAGTTCTGTTTGATCTGCAAAAAGACGATGACACGATTATCAGTACCGAAATTGATTTAATGATCACCTACGACACAAAAACCGTGGAGACCCATATTTTGGATCACATCGGGAAAATACTCAGTCAACTCTTTAGTCCGACTAAAAAATCGATTGAAATTGTTAAAAGTATCTTTCGGGGAATTGCCATTGAGGTAAATATTGATTCTGAGGGAAATCATCGATTTAATTTGACCACTCGCACAAGCGACCGATCAAAGAATATCATCGATGCATTACTCGACATGGATCGATACGCGCATAAAAAAAGAAAAAAATTATCATCGTTTTTGATGAGTTTCAACAACTTTTAGTACTTCCTGAATGCCAGCACCTGGAGGCGGCTATTCGACATGCAGCCGAACGTGTCTCAGCCAGTGCATACATTTTCTCCGCTTCCAACCGACATATTCTATCGGCCATGTTTGATGACGCGAGTCGACCTTTATTTCACCTCGCCGATAAAATAGAGCTAGCTCGGATAGATCAAGTTCATTATCAATCGTACTTGAAAAAAGTCAGTCAAAAACAATGGGGCAGAACTATCTCAACTAACGCCATCAATCGAATATTTGAATTGACTGAATTGCACCCCTATTATTTTAGCGATCTGTGTGTAACGCTTTGGAACAATGATACTAAGTCACCACCGACTATAAAAAATATTGACGCTGCTTGGAAAGCATTGATTGAGAAGGAGGAACACCGAATTCGTGCTGTTCTGCAAACCCTGAAAGCGGGACAATTAAATATATTGTCACATCTGGCATTCAATCCAGAAGATAAGCCGCGCGCAAAGATTTTTTTAAATAAAGTGAATCTGGCAGGCGCGACAGTAACTCAATCTATTGAGAACCTGCACCGACAAGATTTAATTTATAAAAAGGATAAATATTGGCATATTCTCGATCCGAGTATACGCTATTTTTTAACAAAATGGATATAAGACGAAAAGAAATCTTGGTAAATTTTGATCAAGATAATCTAACTCAAATTCTTCCTAAGTATGGTGTCCCACAGCTTGCGATAATGTTTCATTTAACTCTAATCCTAATGATTAAATCGATTGATTGGTGATTTGGGGCATGAAACTAG
Organism: Gammaproteobacteria bacterium; assembly: GCA_003233075.1. Taxonomy (GTDB): domain Bacteria; phylum Pseudomonadota; class Gammaproteobacteria; order SZUA-21; family SZUA-21; genus SZUA-41. The sequence goes on along the minus strand of QIKQ01000006.1, from coordinate 1,981 downwards.
CACGAAGCATACACTCGTTAAAAAATAGGCGAATGTGCAAATATATTTAATATTATGACAAGAAGAATCTCAAAAGAATTGGTCTTTGCGAGGTGTGATCGAAGATCACACCGGAGCAATCTCCATAATTCAACGACTTAGATTAGGAGATTGCTTTGACTGCTGACGCAGTCTCGCAATGACGGGCAACGTTGAGTGCAATCTGATCGCTCGATAACTGCTAAACATCGAAGCAAAATATTTGTGGGCCAGCAGTGAGGCATACCTTGTCCCTGCGACTACGGGCTACTATTATTTATCAGAGTTTAATTCACGCTGCTTCCAAATGGCAAAGATCGCTGGGAAAACAAAAAGTACCATGAGTAGTACAGTCAGCACACCGCCTACCATAGGTGCGGCGATGCGTTTCATGACATCGGCTCCTGCGCCGTCACTCCACATGATTGGTATGAGCCCTAATAACAAGGCGAGTCCAGTCATTAACATCGGTCTGATTCTTTGACTTGCACCTTGCGCAATCGTATCGGCCAAATCGGAATGACTATTGATCTGGTTTGCCTCATTCTTTTGTCGATAAGCCATACCAAGATAGAGCATCATTAATATGCCCATTTCCGCATCTAATCCCGCAAGCGCAATCATACCAACGTAAACTGCGATACTCATATTGTAATCGAGTATGTGTAAAAACCAGATTGCGCCAATTAAAGAGAACGGCACCGCGAGTAAAATAATGAGCGATTCAGTCAGAGACTTGCGATGCAGGTAGAGCATAAAAAAGACAATTAACAGGGTTAACGGCACCACAATAAGAAGTTTTGCCTTGGCGCGTTCAAAGTATTTAAATTGTCCAGCCCATTCAAGAGGGGCTTTAAGGTTTTTCTCCTTGAGAACTTGTTTAGCGACTGCAACGTAGTCAGCAATGCCAATTCCTTTGACGTCAACAAAAACAAAGGATACCAGTTGACCGCCTTCGTTGCGTAACATGGGTGGACCTTTATTAAATTCCATTTTGGCGAGTTGTTTTAAAGGTATCTGGGCACCAGTCGGCGCGGTGACGAGCACGCGCTCGAGCGCTTCGGGGTTATCGCGATAGTCGCGCGCATATCGCATGATAATGTCAAATCGCTTGCGACCTTCAAATGTCTTCGAAACTACCTTACCGCCAACAGCGGATAAAATAACGTCTTCAACATCGCTTACCGTTAATCCATAGCGGGCAATTTTGTCTCGATCGATAATAAAATCCACGAAGTAGCCACCGGTTAAGCGTTCAGCAAAGGCGCTGCGTGTATAGGGCTTGGTTCGCTCATCTTCTAAAAGCGCACGTTCAATTTTAACTGCAATTTTCTCCAGTTTTGAAATATCATCTCCAAAGACTTTTATTCCCAGCGATGAACGTATGCCGGTCGCTAACATTTCAGTTCGAGTTTGAATCGGCATCCACCAGATATTGGGCATACCCGGATACTTTAATTTTTCATCCAGTTCTTCGAGTAATTTGTCCCAGGTCATGTCCTTGCGCCATTCGGATCTTGGTTTGAAAGTAATCACGGTTTCCACCATTGACAGTGGAGCGGAATCAGTGGCGGTGGTTGAGCGACCGATTTTGCCGAAGACGTGATCGACTTCTGGAAATTTTTTAATTTGCCTGTTCATTGATTGCAGAATTTTACCGGCCTCGGTCACCGACATGCCCGGCAATGCGGTGGGCATGTATAATAAGCTGCCCTCATTCAGGGGTGGCATGAACTCGCTTTCAAATTGAAATAGTATCGGCAGAGTGAGTAGCATTGCGGCGAATGCACCACCCACAACCCAGTAACGAAATCGAACCGCGAGACGCACGAGGGGTAAGTAAGTTGCGACCAGAGTGCGATTTAAACGGCTTTTATCGCCCTTTATTTTCCCGCGAATCATTAATACCGCGAGTGCGGGTGTAAAGGTAATGGCGAGTATCGCAGCAAATCCCATGGAATAG
>QIKQ01000115.1 GCA_003233075.1 Gammaproteobacteria bacterium | reverse complement strand
TTGTTTAGCTCTATGTTTGGTACTTGCATTTGGGAGATTGCTTCAGTTGCTAACGCTACTTCGCAACGACCGGGTATTTTTTGAATTTCTCTTTGTGCTTCGGTTTGGGAAATTATTTCGAGTTTTTGATTAAATCAAATAAGACATCAATGTCTGTCATTAAACTTGATTTTGAGAAATTGACTTTGGATTTGGCGACGAGACCTTGAAAGGAGTTATTTATTAGCCGAGCGAGTTTTTTCGTATCTACTTTAGATTCAAGCTGCTTATTTTTTATTGCTTGCATTAATAATTTATTAAACAAGACTTCCATTTGCTTCCAAAAATAACGAATTTTCTCAGCCACTAGTTCGTCGTGTGGACCCAGTTCAATCGCAGCGTTATTCATCAGACAGCCTTTCATTTGGCCCTTCAAGCTCGCATCGATTGCATTTGAAATAAAGTCTTTTAGCGTTTTGAGCGGTGTGGTAGATGCCTCAAACATGGAATCCATAAAGTCGAATGTAGATTTAGTATATTGATCTAAAGATTCAATAAAAATAGCGTGTTTGTTACCGTAGGTCTGATACATACTTGCGCGGTTGATCTCCATGTTATCAACTAGATCCTGCATGGAAGTGGCTTCAAAACCTTTCACCCAGAAAGTTTCCAGCGCTTTTTGTAACGCTTCGTCTTGATTAAATTGTTTGTTTGGTCCTACCATATTCGCATTATGACACGTTCGGCTACGCCCTGCCCACTCCACCAGTTGTCTATTACTAAAATAATATAACACTTATAAATCGCTTGTTGACATTATAGCACAATTATGGAATGATCGTTCAATATTGGAATGATCATTCCATATTAACGCATTACTCGCCAGGACAAAGATTTTTGAGTACTGGATTTTTTTAGTCAATTAGCATTTAGGAGATAAATATGAGTAATTTTCAAACCTTTGAATTTGGAAAATTAGACAATGTAGACCAATACGAATTCGCACCAGAAGGTCTTCCGATCAAAATACCCGGTAAACTTTTTCTAGGCGAGTCTCTAGGTCTGACTTCGATGGAAGTGTCTATCAATAAAGATTTACCAGGCACCGGCATGAGCTTTTTTCATCGACACAAAAAAAATGAGGAAGTTTATATTTTTCTGGGCGGTGAAGGCGAAATGCTGATTGATGGCGTGAAAATACCAGTTCAAGAAGGGTCTGTTATCAGTGTAAAACCGGAGGCTAAAAGATCATGGTGGAATACAGGAAAAGATAATCTTCACTACATTGTCGTTCAAGCCACAGAAAATAGCTTAGAGGGTAAGCTGATTGAGGATGGTGAAGTACTTGAAGGTCAGGTGCCGTGGAGCTAGATTAGAGAGAAATTAAAAGAAGCTGTTTTCGTTAATTTGTTGGAAAAGCCCCGTTTAGACGGGGCTTTTTTATGCTTGTCTTTTGTAACCCGCAATGCTGCAAAGATATTTTTCTTCTTAGAAGCTCACCTAGACAAGGCATGCCTCACTGCTGTCCCACAAATATTTTGTTGCGATGTGTAGCAGTTATCGAGCGATCAGGTCGCATTCAACCTTGCCCGTCGTTGCGAAGCTGCGAAAGCAGCTGAAGCAATCTCCTAATCTTAAGTCATTGAATTAAGGAGATTGCTTCGTGCTAGTTTCACGTCCCAAACCGGCAATCAATCGATTTAATCATTATGATAGAGTTAAATGAAACATTTTCATAAACTGTGGGACAGCAGTGAGGCATACCTTGTCTCTACTGTTTAATAGACCTATAAAATTCTTTTAGCATTCTATAGTAATGGTAAATAGTAGATAGACAAAATATTGAAAGATTTGAGTTTTGCTTGAATAAGATTTATTATGCGTGACTGGCCTTTGAGCTCCAGCAGATAAATTTCTTGTTACGCGTACTGCCCATGGCCTCAATAAACGCTTCGTCATCAAAGGCTGGCAAGGTCTGCAAGCGATCTAGCAGGTGGGTTTCACCTTTAGCGCCTAGAGGGATAATGCATTGAGATTTGCCTTCGTGGTCTTTTAGCACCCAGAACACATCGGTATGCCAGGGGCCTTTTTCGCTGGTACGAATGACGACCGACTTCAAACTAGACCAGTGCACGGTTTGGATTTTGCCATTGGGATAGATACAACTTATTTTATCGTCACTAACGATGACTTGATAATCAGATTCCAATAATAGTGGCTTAGGATTTCCCATCCTAATCATCCATACTATCGGTTTTGATATCCAGCTCAACATAATAATGCCGCTTAAACCCTGTGCGTTTTGACTACTCTCTAACCTTACACTGAGTTTAGACAAAAAAATAGCCTGCATAAGCAAACTTATTGGTTTTTTTGTCTTTCATTGTTAAGTGCTCCGACTCACATGATGCTTTTTTTTCGTTTTAGAAGGAATGACAGTGGTCGATTCGCCGAATTATTCTAAAGTCTTATGACTTTGTGCTTTTTTGTCTCGGGAAAAATTGGTGGGCCGTCCGCGACTCGAACGCGGGACCAATGGCTTAAAAGGCCACTGCTCTACCGACTGAGCTAACGGCCCGAGAAGTTGGCAATGATACTGGAATTACAGGGAATCTCAAGTGCTTAAGGCAATTTATTTACGAAAATTTGCCTTAAGCTAAGATTTAATAGCCAATTTTTATTAGGAATTAAATTGACTCTAATTTTTTAAGCTTCTTCGGCAATAATTTCATATCTGCCAAAGCTGAGACCAATACGGTAAACACATTGGCATCTTCATAAACCATTTTATAGAGGCGAAATTTCATCGTCAACGCGCAGCCTACAACAATACTAGTAAAAGCCAGCAATGAGCCTACCGCTAAGGTAGAAAGCCCTGTCACGCCCTGCCCAATGGTACAGCCCAAGGCTAATACACCACCTATACCCATCAAAGTAGCGCCAAAGAAATGCGACACAAAGTCTTTAAAAGATGCAAACCACTCGATTCTGAAGGTTCGAGATAGTATGGCCCATAATAATGACCCCAAAATGATTCCAAAAAGTAGCATTACTGGGATATTGATAAAGGCAGAAAAAGGTTTATTCTCCGGATTTTTAAATGCCGGTCCAGTCGCCATATTCACTAACCAAGCGGAAGGACTCACAAATGTCATGCCTTGCGGGCCAACAACAATATTGGCAGCATCGGGACGAACCGCAACCGGATCATTTTTATCAGTACGATCTGTAGGCTGATAGTTTTCATCCCAATTGGTTTTTTTAACGTATTCAGCGACAGTGACTATTTCTTTCTTTTCGTCAAAAGTATTAAACGCATTTACTTTTGCTGACCCAGTGACGAAAAACATGCCTATCACAGACAAGCCAATAACCAGTCCGCCTAAAACATTATCAAATTTACTGAAAAAATCTTTTGATTTAAAAATGTAAATCAACATTAAAACAGCAATACCACCACCTATCCAAAGTCGCATATCAACAGCATTTTTAGTACCGACTACGTTGGCAATAATGGAACCCACATCTTGCTGAGTGGCCAAAGCAACACTAGGTACAGTGGTCCAGTCATAGAAAACCATGCCATACAAGGTCTTGCCATTAAAACCAATAATCATCCAATAGGCGAAAAAGCCCATGATCAATAGTACAAAAATTGATTTAATATTTCCTGCGCCAATACGAATTAGCGTTTTGTTACCGCAGCCACTTCCAAAGGTCATGCCTATACCAAAAAGTAAACCACCTAATATATATTCAAACCAAGCAAAATTGGAGGCTCGATAGTTTGGCTTGGCAGGATTTGAGTCAAGCGAAATGAATCCCATTTTTTCAATAATAATAACGCCAATAATTGCGACTACAATTGCAAATAACCAAGAACGCCACCGGCCAGTATCACCGATATTGACATAATCGGAAACCGCACCCATGGTGCAAAAATTAGTTTTGTTGGCAACAACCCCCATAACAAACGCGATGCCGAATGCCCACCATAGGACGGACGTATTCGCGACGCTAAAACTTTCGTAAGAAAACATTTGATTACCTCTAAACGCTGCTATTTATTAAGAATTTTTGAATTAATTTATGGCGCTATTTTACCGGAATTTCACCTTCACTGTCACTTCATCGTAAATCGTTAAATAACAACTACTTACCCCGATAGTGACGGAATCTTCAGGATATTTTCGAGCTAAGGTGATTAGATAGCGGGCGAACACATGAAATAAAGACAATGTGCTAATTAATAATATCCAGCATGCCTCACTGCTGTCCCACAGTTTGGATTAAACAGGAATACCTGACCTTAAGATTATACCTGTAAGTCTGAAAATATCATTGAAATAACAGGGATTAGGTTAGGTCACATCCTACTCGCATTGACCATTAGTAGCTTAACCCTTGGTCGAGACATGAATTTGAGATGTCTGCCATGAGACTAATAAATTTTAAATCTGAAACAGAATGATAGTTGATTATTATAATTTTGAGGGATCTGTAGCCCGGCTCTTTACGACTGCAGGAATGCAGGAATGCAGGAGGTAGAGCAATGCAGGAGCAGTTGCCGAGAGCCGGGCTACAGCAGATATTGAGTATCGTCCTTCCTATACTAAGTACGCGGTTAACTGTGGGACAACAGTGAGGCATGCCTTGTCTCTACAGGTTATACGACTACTTGAGTCCTGAAATACTTAAGCTAACAATAAAGGGTTGGATCACTAATGCCAGCTTCTTTAAAGCCTTGTTTTCTAAATCGACAGGAATCGCATTTACCACAAGCTTGACCTTCACTATTCACTTGATAGCAGGATATAGTTGAGCCGTAATCAACCTTAAACTTTGTACCCAATTGAATGATTTCAGCTTTGCTTAAGTCAATAAGGGGAGTATGGATTTCTAATTCCCGACCTTCGACGCCCGCTTTAGTCGCCAAATTCGCCATGGAGGTAAAGGCTGAAATAAACTCCGGACGACAATCTGGATAACCTGAGTAATCAACTGCATTCACTCCGATAAATATATCCTTGCAATCCAAGACTTCGGCCATCGCTAACGCATAAGCTAGAAATATGGTATTGCGAGCGGGGACATAGGTGATTGGAATACTTTCTTCTTGGCTTGAGTGTAACTCGGGGTTAAATTCAACTTCAGATTCAGGAACACTAATGCTGAGATCTGTCAGTGCAGAACCGCCAATTGAATTTAAATCGATATTGACCCATTGATGTGATTTTACCGCAAAGACTTTCGCTATCGCTTTTGCGGCGTGCAATTCTTGACGATGGCGTTGACCATAATCGAATGATAGCGCATGCAGTTCATAACCTTTATTTTTTGCAAAGGCTAAACATGTCGTCGAATCTAAACCACCAGAAAGTAAAATTATCGCATTTGGCATTTTTATCTAGCTTTACCTATTATCGACTATCGACCGGGCGTATCACCCCAGAGTACTTTGTGTAATTGCATTTGAAATCGGACTTGAAGTTTATCATCTAATATCCACTGCGCTAGGTCGCGTGGCTTAAGATTTTCATAAACGGGTGAAAACAACAGTTCGCAAACATTATAAAGATTATGCTGATCGATAATGGTCTTTGCCCATTCGTAGTCGATTTTGTCATTCAAGACAAACTTTATAATATCACTTGGTTTTAAAAATTCTAAGTTTTCAAATCGATTTTTTGATTCTTCTTTTGATCCTGGCGCTTTTAAATCCATCACTATTTGCGCTCGCGGATCGACCTCAGCAATATCCATAGCACCGCTGGTTTCTAATGATACATAGTACATTTCATCGCACAAGACTGTTAGTAAACTCAAACACTCTTTTTGGGCAAGCGGCTCTCCACCAGTCACACAGATATAGTCACAAGCATAATCCTTTACCTGAGCCATTATTTTCTGCAGAGAAATAATCTCACCGCCCTGAAAGGCGTACTCAGTATCGCAATAAACACAACGCAAAGGACAACCTGTCAGGCGAATGAAAACCGTCGGCCAACCGGCCGAACTGGCCTCGCCTTGTAGGGAATGAAAAATTTCTGTTATTCTGAGTTCTGACATTTTTTTATTTATGGGCGATTTAATCGACGCCATTATATCAGACTTTTGCTATATTTTTGTAGCCTATAGGAGCACTGCTGTCCGACAAATATTTTATTTCGATGTGAATCCTAGGTCGACGCCATGCCTGGCGCACCACAAAAAAGGCCTCCGTTAAGAGGCCTTTTAAACTGCAATGTATTACTAATTTGTTACAACTTCAAATAGACATTTCCCGCAGTACGCGTTCTTCGAACGCTTCGTGCGGGCTACAAATATTTCATAACAAAACTTAAGTTAATGGCATTATCCTGCCGGGCTACGATTTATCTGCCTTCTTCCCGCATACGTTTTAAACGTATTCGCGCTAATTTGGCAGAAGAGCTACGCGGATAACGTCGAATAACATACTTCAGCGCTTTTTTAGCTTTTGCGTATTGCTTAAGCTCGTAGTAACAGTAGCCAATTTTGATTCGAGCACCAGTGACTTTTGAGTTTTTTGGGTAATTTTTAATGACCTTGTTAAACTCTACTATCGCCTCTTTAAAGTTACGCGAAACATAATGCGCTTCCGCTAACCAGTATTGCGCATTAACTGCAAATGTGCCTTTAGGAAACTTAACAAGATAAGCTTTAAAACTTTCAATCGCTTGCTGATAACGACTGTCACGCAATAATTTAAAAGCAGCTTGATACTCTTTGCGTTCACCACGATCAACTTTTGAATAATCCGGCACTTTAACAGACGCCTGTTTCCGTGACTTCTTACTCTTTTTTGACGCAACAGGTGGGGCTGAAAATGAGGTCCCGCCTTGAACGCGTTTTTCCATATCGCTTAAGCGACGGTCAATATCATTATAAAGCTCGCGTTGCCGAGTTTTCATTTGTTTAATATCATGAGTTGCCAATTCTAAATCGCCACGTAATTGGCGAATTTCATTTTCTAGCTGACTCATGCGTGACAGAATTTCTGAAACACCACCTTTATTGCCAGAACTGCTCGAAGTTGACGAATTATCGACAATCATTGGTCGATCATCGTCCGCCTCTTCAGCTGCAAATACAGGTAGCAAAATAGTACTTAAAAAAAGTACTGCCGTTGCAAATATCCACGATCTTTTAATAATACTTCCCACCGATTAACCCCACTAGTTTAAATAGACTAACTCAACACGACGATTCTTCGCCCAAGAGCCTTCATCATGACCCTCAATTGCCGGACGTTCCTCGCCATAACTGATTGATTCCAGTTGTCTGTCAGTCACACCTTGAAATAACATTAAACGACGAACTGCTTGAGACCGACGTTCCCCTAAACCAATATTGTATTCGCGAGAACCACGCTCATCAGCATGACCTTCTAAACGAACTTTAATATTTGCATTTTTCGCAAGAAAAGTAGAATGTTTGGTAATTAGGTCACGTGAGTTATTTTTCACATCACTTTTATCAAAATCAAAATAGACAATCCGGTTATATAAAGGATTGCCTTCTACTTCCCAAGGACGCAGTGACGAATCTGAACTATTTGAACCACGTTTACCCTTGCCAGATACCACATCTCGATCGCCAGGCTTGCGAGATGCTGAACATCCAAACAAAGCGCCAAACATTACCAATACTGCTAAAATACTAATTGTTCGCATAAGTGCATTGTTCATTTACTGCCTCCATATTCAATTTCGTTTTCACTGTTAAAAATTTGTGTTTTTTCTTACTATTTCAATCTATCTACTATCGACGTTTTGGACCCCAAGCTGGCTCGCGAATATCACCTTCAGGCAGAACCACTCGGTTTTTTGCTTTGCCGTCTTCAGACACAATCCACAATACGCCGCGTCGATTGTATTCAGACGCATAAATAACCATGCTGCCATTCGGCGCAAAGCTAGGTGACTCGTCTAAACGTCCTGTAGTAATGGATCGAATGGTATTGCTTTTATTTAAATCCATTACACCAATGTTAAATTTACCTTCATAACGATGTACCATGGTGATTTTTTTACCATCGGCGCTATAACTTGCACGAGAATTATAATTACCATTACGACTTAAACGAGTTGCTCTGCCACCACTGGCGGAAACTTTATAAAGTTGTGGGCCACCGGTTCTGTCAGATGTAAATACTAATGAACGACCATCGCGAGTCCAAACGGCTTCAGTATCAATCGCTGTATTAAAAGTAAGACGTTTTAATTTCTTAGTTCTTAAATTAAAGGTATAGATTTCTGGATTACCCCTTCGAGATAAAGTCAGAGATAAACGACTACCGTCAGGCGAAAAAGACGGCGCTCCATCATTAATACCCTTAAAGCTTGAAATTAGAGTCCGACGCTTAGTGCGTACATCTTGTATATAAATAGATGAGCGGCCATTAGACTTAAATAATACATAGGCAAGCTTACGACCATCTGGCGACCAGGTTGGAGACATTAAGGGATTCTTAGAAGATCGCTGTACTATTGGATTATGACCGTCAAAATCAGCGGTAATCAAAGTAGTAATACGTCGTCCGCGATTATTTTTAACCGAAGAAATATAAGCTATTTTGGTATCAAAAACACCTGGAATGCCGACAAGCTCCTTAAAAATAGCATTGGCGACCTGATGTGCCGCTAATCGTAAACTACTTCTACTTGCTGTTTTATTTATGGTGCGTTTCACACTAACTGAGCCAGTCGATGTTAGCAATTTCGCTGTAATTGTGTATTTACCACCGGAGTTAATTACATTACCAATAACAACATTTTGAAAGCGACCCCAAGCACTTGAGGAAACTCCAGCCACTGTAGAGGGTTTTGACGGGAGACTACTGCCATCAAATATATTGAATTTACCAGTCATGCTTAAATCTGCATTGATAATTGCAGATACATCTTGGCTTGCACTGCCCGTTACTTTAAAAGGCACAATAGCAAGCTTAATATTCCCCGGCACCTTCTTAATTATAATTTTCAACGCTGAATGGCTGACTGCAAAAGCACATAGCAGCAGAAAAAAAACACTGTATTTTATTATCACTTTATTCATTGTACAAATCCTAATGTAATTGTATTAATGTCAACGATCATTACTATCAAAAGTTACATCTAGCTCTTTCTCAAATACTTCCTTCACAGGCGCTTTTGGCAACTTCTTGGTACGCTTCATAGCTACTTTAACTGAATCTAAAAATCGACTATTACAGCCAACGCTTGGCCTAACATTAAAATTAAGCACATAACCAGTAATTGTTTGTTTAATCAAAATATTGCAAGTCACATCGGGCGGCATATTAGGCGGCTTAGTCCAATTTCCCTTAATAGCGTTAGTGATTGCAATTATATAACGTGACTTTTCATCCGAAAAATCATTTGCAGTCGCATTTTTTAAACCTAATCTTTCCGCTTCCATGGCTTTTTTATTGGCTCTTGCGACTTTTATTTGCTCGGCGCGCTCCAAAGCTCTCGTTTTTTTGAGCTTTTTATTACGTTCTTTGCGCACTTGCGCCGCTGCCTTTTGTTTTTTCTTTCTTTCCGCTTTGCGTAATTTGTCAGCGACCGCTTTTTCTTGTGCTTTCTGTACTTTTCTTGCTTGTTCGGCTTTTTTCTGTCGCGCTTTTTGTTTCTTGATGCGCATATCATCAACGCGTTTTTTTTCGGCTTCGACTTTTCGCCGTTCTTTTATTCGTTTATTTTTTGCTTTTAATTTAGTCTTTTCATTTTTCTTTTTTTGCTCTTCTTCTCTCGCTCGTTTTTGATCTTTTTTGTGTTTCTGATCTAAGCGTTGTAATTCGGCTTGCAGTTTTTCACGTTGAAGTAACTTGGGGTCTTTTAGTATTTTTTCCCAATGTTTTATTTGCTCGTTGCTCGTTATCGCAAAGGCTTGTACTGGCGCTGGCCCACCTTTGGGTGCTTCTATGTCTTGTACATTGACGAAACGAATCACAATAATTCCAACCACTAAAATATGTACTGCAAGCGCGAGCAGTACTGAAATTGTTGTTCTTTGTGTTTCTCTCGCCATATTTTTTTCGCTAAAATATTACCTTAAAACTTACTCCAAGTACTACTTAGGATTCTCAATGGGTGGATCTAGCATTAAGCCAACTGCTGGAGCACCTGCGGTTTTTAATGCTAAGATTGCCTCGGTCACCTTGCCGTAGGGAACACGATGATCGCCTCGAACTAGGACTGGTGCCTTAGGGTTTTTCTTTAAAAAACTTCTCGACCAGAGTAATAATTCCTCACGATCAACTGCTTTAGGTTTACCTGAGGTTTGCAAGAAAAATTTACCTTTTTGATTGATCTCTACAATTAATTTCTTGCGCTCTTTTTTCGGTAAGGTCTCAGTCGCACCTTTCGGTAATTTAATTTCTACCCCTTGCGTTAACATAGGCGCGGTAATCATAAATATCACCAGCAATACCAACATGACGTCAATGTAGGGCACTACATTGATTTCTGACATTTGACGCTTTTTACCTGCACTCAACGCTAAAAGAGGATCCATATCTTACCTCGTATAATCTCTAATCTAGTATAACCAACTCGAACTGATCTAATCTATTTTTAAACCCGTTTGGGTGTAAATTGTTTGTAAATTTATTCGTGTGCATGACGCTGTAGTATCGTTGAAAATTCCTCTGAAAAAGTTAAGTAACGACTTGTTAAACGCTGAACGTCATTCGAAAAACTGTTATAGGCTATAACCGCTGGTATTGCAGCAAACAAACCCAAGGCGGTCGCCGCCAAGGCTTCTGCCATTCCAGGAGCAACCACTTTTAATGAGGATTCATTGGCAGCAGCCAAGGCCTTCATGGTTTCCATAATACCCACTACCGTACCTAATAAACCAACATAGGGACTAGTGGAACCTACCGTTGCTAGGAAGGATAGGTTTTCTTCTAAATGTTCAATTTCTCTCGCTAATGCAACGCGCATCGCTCTTTGTGAGCCTTCAACCACGGCCATGGGTTTTGCGCCACTTTGCTTACGTAAGCGCGCGAATTCTTTAAAACCTGATTCGAATATGCTTTCCATGCCGGTGATTTGATGTCGTTGTGAAGCAACTTGTTTGTAGATAGCACCTAAGTCACTGCCTGACCAAAATCGATTCTCAAAAGCATCCGCTTCGCGTGAGGCGCGTTTTAAAGCCGCTCTTTTGCGAAATATCATAGACCAAGAAATGACTGAAGCAACGAACAGGATGACCACCACCATTTGCACGACGATGCTTGCGCCCATAAACATATGCGTCCATTCTTGCAGCACACTCATACCCTCAATCTTTGTCGGCATATCAGGCATTTTTACTCACCTTCATTGCTGGATTTTCAAGAATTGCTAATTCGACCATGTTTTATTTCCTCCAGTACCTTTTTGGGAATTGGTTTCGGCTTAAATGCGTTTGCGTCAAGGCATGCTATTTTAACCTTGGCTGAACACATAATTTGTTTATTCTTATCACCGTCGTTATTTTTATCGATAATGTCTTGCTTAAAACTCATGCTTGCTTTGCCAATCTCGGTTGCTTCAACTGAGACAACTATTTCGTTATTAAATTTGGCTGGCCTAGTAAAACTAATACTCAATGCTGTCACAACTAATAGTATTCCATATTCTTGTTTTAACTGATCTAATTCAAACCCTAATTTTCTAAACCATTCGGACCGAGCTCGTTCCATAAACTTTAAGTAGTTTGCATGATAAACCACGCCACCCGAATCAGTGTCTTCATAATATACCCGAATCGGCCAGAAGAATTTTTCCGCTTTATTCATTCTCTCTGTTTACTTGCAATGGCTTTAAATTTCATTCTTAGCAAGTGATTAGCGCATCTGCTAAATTAGCCACTTTTTAGTTTCTTAAGGCAATAGCGATAATTCAGAAAATTCACTTCATTATTACCAGTTTAGGTCACCAAAAGCTTACACTATCAGGTTTACGATTGTATAACTACTTTACGAAAAAAATCTATACTAATTTCAATGAATTTACTGATATGACTATTGGTTCTGGCAATTAAGAGTATGTATTAGAGTGTTTCTTTTATCGAGTGAAATAATAGTAAGTATTATCATTAGGCAATTAAGTGTTAAGTTCTCGCGATCTACATTAGTGAATATTAATTTAACAAGTTATTATTGAACTGAACAACTATTTTTGTAACTTTTTCACACAACTGAATCCGACCCGGGGAATAAATCACCACCTGTAGAACTAGGGTTTGATGGTAATAAACCAAGATGCTCATAGGCGTGTCGAGTCACGACTCGGCCTCTTGGGGTACGCATCACATATCCTTGCTGAATTAAATAAGGCTCAAGTACATCTTCGATCGTATCCCGCTCTTCACCTATGGCTGCAGCCATACTGTCCAAGCCGACTGGTCCGCCATCAAAACGCTCGATAATAATACGCAATAGACTGCGATCCATGTCATCAAAGCCGGCTTGGTCTACACCTAACATATCTAACGCTGCTTTTGTCACCTGAGCATTGATAACGCCATCTGATTTAACTTGAGCATAATCTCTAACACGGCGTAATAAACGATTAGCGATTCTGGGTGTGCCACGTGAACGTCGCGCGATTTCCTCAGAACCGAATTGATCAATTTCTAAATCGAGTATTTTGGCTGAACGCGAGACAATTTGCCTCAGCTCCGCTGCACTGTAAAATTCAAGCCGCTGAACTATGCCAAAACGATCTCTAAGTGGCGAGGTTAAAAGACCTGCTCGTGTTGTTGCCCCGACCAAGGTAAAGGGTGGCAAGTCAATTTTGATCGAACGCGCTGCTGGACCTTCCCCTATTAAAATATCGATTTGGAAATCTTCTAGTGCTGGATATAACACCTCTTCGACTATTGGCCGCAGACGATGAATTTCATCAATAAATAAAACATCATTGGGCTCAAGGTTAGTTAGCAAAGCAGCCAAGTCACCCGGTTTATCTAAGACCGGCCCTGATGTATGACGCATATTAACCTGAAGCTCATTGGCAATCACGTGGGATAATGTCGTTTTACCCAAACCAGGCGGGCCAAAAATGAGCACATGGTCTAAGGCTTCTTGACGCTGTTTGGTTGCCTGGATAAATATCTCCATTTGCTCACAGACTTTTTCTTGGCCTATATAATCTGTTAGCGTTTTAGGCCGAATCGCGCGATCAAGCACGATTTCTTCGTTTTTTAATTGACCTGAAATGATGCGTTCGTTATCCAATGTTTATCCTCTGTAACCCCAATCAAATACTGGGGGATGTAACTATACAATTGAATTTTTCTCTATTGAGACAAGGCATGCCTTGTCTCTACAGTTTATATTAATCTCTACCTACCGGCCGACTGCAATGCCTCACGAATTAAATCCTGACTCGATAAACTCGATTTATTTTCAATTACTTGAATCATGCGACTGGCATCAGGTGGCTTATAACCGAGAGATATTAAGGCGCTAACCGCCTCTCTGACTGGGTCGTTAGTAAAATCGTCTTTGCCTTGTAATGGCGCACCCGCTGGTCGGCTGGCGATTATATCCAAGTGTTTTATTTTATCGCTCATTTCGATAATCAAACGTTCAGCCGTTTTTTTACCGACACCGGGTAACTTGATTAATGCACTCGTGTCGTGCGCTTCAATTAAGGCAACAAATTCTTCCGGGCTAATCCCTGACAATAAGGTCAATGCTAGTTTGGCACCAACGCCCGAGATTTTAATCAGTGAGCGAAATAGTTGTCGCTCTCCATCGGTAGCAAAACCATACAAGGTATGCGCGTCTTCACGCACAACAAGGTGAGTAAATAAAGTGATGTTGTTACCAGTCTCTGGCAAGTGATAAAAAGTCGACATAGGCGCGTCAACTTCATACCCTATTCCTTGCACATCCACCAATAACTGAGGCGCTTTTTTTTCGATTAATATACCACTAATACGGCCTATCAAATTTAAATCCTCGAATTATTAATATTCTATTTCGACTGCGGCATTTTCGAATAAAATTTATCCCAGACTCTTTGCCATTTTGGATCTCGATGTATCTTAACATTAAGTTTAGTTTTTAAGGCAAAACTATTTGCTGCCAAAATATTTTGGAATTCATTTTCATTTTTTGCCTGCAAGTACCAATTACGACTACCAGCACTCGTCATAATAACGAGTAGCACCGATTTTTTGGTTTTACTAAACTTAGGCAACATCTTTTTCTCAAATTCAGTATATGTTTTTATATCAGCATGGTTCGGCATTCCTTTAATGCCTCGATTTAAACCATACTTCCAGCTTAGACGAACATAAAAAGGATAATCACCTAAATTACTGATTGTCGACAGATTTACAAATTTTTCTCGTGCACGGATTACTTTCAAAACTGGCTTAGGCATTTCACCCAATATCCATAAATCTTCTTTAACCAGTTTTTCTACGGTGGTTTGTTTGGTTTTTTTTGCGAAGCATGCTGCGCTAATAAAAACACCTAAAACAATGAGTAAAATATTTGAGCGAATCTTTTTAAATCTAAAACTATTTAACATCGCATTCCCCTTTCCTCAAATAAAGGTGTCAAGTTTTTTTCGATTAGTGTTCCGCTGATACGACCTATCAAGGTAAACTCCTAAAACTCACTTGAATTTTAATAGTATTGTAGCCCGGCTCTTCAGAGCCGGGACGAAGTCCATGGTTAAATTCAATATCCCTTGTTTATGCTTAGCATAAACAAGGGAGACCATCATGATTGAATTGTTTTCCACCC
>QIKQ01000320.1 GCA_003233075.1 Gammaproteobacteria bacterium | reverse complement strand
CCATGGCCTACACGACTCACTTCAGAACCGCCTTCGGCGTTTCATCAAGTACTTACTGCACCAGCTGCGCTGGTTCTGGTCGTAAGACCATGATCAAAACGAAGCAATCTCCTTTTCAATATCACCACTGCCGATATGAGGTACCTCACAATATTGACGAGATTGCTTCAGCGGCGTGCGCCGCTTCGCAAAGACGACCATTTTCTAGCTTCATGTCTCCCTCACCCATTCTTCCGTTATAACTTCACATGACTGCTTTTCATGAAATAAGACTAAAGCTAGCGGGACAGCAGTGATCGACACTATACCCCATCATTGCATAAAATATCGGATCAGGAACGTTTCACTCTATTTTTATCGAGTATTATAGGCTCGTACTCGTATTTTCTAGAACTCGCGTAGAATGAACTATGCTCGCACTAGAAAATACAGCGTGAGAGCCTATAATACTCGATTAAAATAGCCCTGAATTCAACATTTTATGCAACGATGGGGTATAAATGCTGTCATTGTATTTTATCGGCTGAAAAATTGGAGAGTTAATAGAAATTAATGTTTTTGTAATTGATTTGTATTACTTTACTACCCAATTAAAAATATTGCACCATTATTTTTTGACTGCGTGTAATAAAATATTGGTGTAAAGTTTTCCCTCAAACCAGGCATCAAAATGTAAGCCTGTGTCAGTTTTTTTTACCCGAAAGCCGTCTTGTTGATTGGGTGAAATACTAACAAACTTTAATTCTTTTGGTAGTTTCAAATCGAATGATACTCGCATTGGGAAAAAACCATCGAGGAACTTTCGCATGAATGGTCCATTACGAAGAGAAAAGCTGCCATCTTTATTTTTGTGCAAAGCTTTACTGTCGATCTCGATGCAAAGCTGTGCATTTTTTTTGACGTTTTGTAATTGCACAGAAGATTTGTCGACCCATGCCTTGCCAATATTTTTAGTGCGGGTGATTTTTATATTTTTCACTTTATTTACATTATAAACCACTTGGGCGCTAGGAAATGAGTCCATATTTTCATGGCACTGGAGCAACTTAATCCAACCACTATCCATGCTTTTTTTTGCGACAAACAAAGTATTGTGATGGTGATGAACTTTTTGCTTGGGTGGCTCTTTAAAAAACTTTAGTTTTCCGCCGTTAATATTTTGCGAAGGTAAATCATCTATTTCATTATTTAGCCATGCTTCTACTTGCTGTTCATATGATTTTTTTGCAAATGCGGAGCTTGTAATTTGTGACAATAAGCTAATACCGATAAAAAAAATATAAATAACTCGCCTATCTTGCATTATTTCGGATTCCTTAGTCATTTTTCCTGCAATCAAATATAACATCATTTTACTAATTTGTGCTTGAAATTAGACCCTAAAGATTAAAAATGGTTTAATATTATTTTCTTAACATTAGAGTTACAGAATGATAGATTGGAATACAATAGATACTGTTTTTCTTGATATGGACGGGACACTACTGGACCTTCATTTCGATAATTATTTTTGGCGTGAGTATGTTCCTCAAGTCTTTGCTGAGGCAAATAATCTCGATTTTGAAAGTGCAAAAAATCA
Source organism: Gammaproteobacteria bacterium (assembly GCA_003233075.1). Taxonomy (GTDB): domain Bacteria; phylum Pseudomonadota; class Gammaproteobacteria; order SZUA-21; family SZUA-21; genus SZUA-41. The sequence continues at coordinate 6,914 of QIKQ01000320.1, read as the reverse complement.
GTTATTTCCACTTTTTCAAAAAGCGGAAGGCACAATGGAGTGGTATTGTGTCGATTATTGGTCGCAGGAACTTAATCTTGATATAGAAAAATTAAAGCGGGATATAAAACATTTGATTCAGGTTCATCCATTTGCAATAGACTTTCTTGTTAAACTGAAAAGTAGCTCTCATCGCGTAGTATTGTTAACTAATGCTCACCAAAAAAGTTTATTATTAAAAATGGAAATTACTCAATTAGAAAACCATTTTGATCGAATGATTAGTACACATGAAATTGGTGTGCCTAAAGAAAACAATACTTTTTGGGATAAGCTGCAACTGCTAGAACAATTTGATAAAAATAAGACTTTATTAGTCGACGATAGCCTTTCAGTTTTAAATTCTGCCAGAGATTATGGCATTAAACATATTGTGGCTATTACGGCACCTGATTCAAAGTCTGAAGCAAAAAAGATTGAGGACTATATCGCGATAGAAAATTTTTCAGAGATTATGCCGGTTTAGCTTTTAGCGCAGGTTAAAAATATTGGTCTTTGCGAGACATGTTCGTAGAACATGTCGAAGCAATCTCCTAATTCAGATTAATAATTATTTGGATTAATTAAATAAATTCAGGAGATTGCTTCGAATGCTAGCGCATTCTCGACGGGAGATCTTGCGGCTCGAAGTTATTTATCGGTCCCACTTCTTAAAACGTTTTTTACAGTATTTGCGTAATTCTTTATAATTATTAAAGTAGAGTTCGTAGCCTTCATCAAGTGGTTGATCATATTCGCAGAAATCGTTAGTGTATTCTCGACAAATATCAGGGCGTCTATCATAGATGCCGCACATACCATGAGGCTCCATTAGATGCTCACACTTATTGCGCATAAGCAAATACCATTCTTTGCCGTCTTTATAGATATTGACGTCTTGATGAGATATTTGCCATAACAAACAATCAAAATCATATTTAGATCTTGGTGTTTCTATTAATTGTGTAAAATAATTACAGCAAAGTGAATTAGTGCATTTGCCACATTTATTGTCGGAAGCTATTGTAACGGGTATGTTTCTGCTGGCAGTCGAATCTAACATTATAAAGTCTCACCTGAAAATAGTGTTATTATTCAAATTAAAAATTAATATGAATTAGAGCTATTATAACATTTCTGTACTAACTTCAAACAAGTCAAAGTCAAACACTGTTTTCATAATATAGTATCAAGTTGATTTTTTATTAGCTTAATCAAAAGGGATGTAGATCCCAAGTTTTTCGATCGAGTAAAATAATTTATTAGTCATTACAAAATAACATTGTATTAGATCGATTCTTTGTTTGAATTTTAATGGCTCTGAATTGCAAAACTCAATTGAGCCAGAAAGTGCTCTGATAGAAACCTCGAAGTTCAAGATCGGAAGCTCGTGTAGCCATTTTTTTAGTTCCTTACTATTTTTTACAGCGGGATTTGAAAAATCGTTCACCGCGGTTAACTTGAAAATAGGAGATTTCATGCGTTAATCGGAAGTTTTAAGCTGAAAAAATTTTCCCGATAACTGTTTAGCGTTTGCTTAGGATGAAATTGTAGCGTCAATTTTGCGTTATTAGAGTCAAGAATGGGTTATTTTGTCATAATCATTGTTAAATTATCCTTAGGCATGTTAAGTCTGGCGCTTAAGTATTTGATTATTAATAGTTTAATTTAGATCATCGTTTTACAAGTCGGTACTACAAATAGACTTGAAGAGATGAGTAATGGCACTATATTTGAAAGTATATTTGAGTTGAAATGCCTAATCTATTAAGAAACATATCGCTGCATAGATAGTTAGTATATATACTTTGTTTTTGAGCTTCATCTTGGTTACTATACGCGACTAGATTAATGTCTATCGAGTTACTTTGTTTGGAGCTTCTGTAGACGATAAGGGGTTGAGCAATAATTAGGCAAGGTGTTGTTAATATCTTTTTAATAAATTGAGAGATTGACACTTTACTTATTTCAAAGGTATCTTAACTATTTAACGCAACAGCATAAATGGGCCAACAAACCTATTTGCTATATTCAAAAATTCAGCAAAATAATCTAGTTGTTATTAAAATGAGGAATAATTTGTGAGTGAAGCTATTGTTTATGTTACTGATGATTCGTTTGAAGAAGAAGTTTTAAAATCAAATCAGCCAGTACTAGTCGACTATTGGGCGGAATGGTGTGGTCCTTGTAAAATGATTGCCCCAATACTTGATGAGATTGCATCTGAATATGATGGTCGATTAAAAATCGCAAAATTAAATATTGATGATAACCCAGGTACGCCACCTAAGTATGGCATTCGCGGAATTCCAACTTTGATGTTATTTAAATCGGGTAATGTTGAGGCAACTAAGGTCGGTGCGGTCTCTAAATCACAGTTAACCGCATTTATAGATAGTAATATTTAGAATGCCAGTACGAATTAGCTTTGAGACTAGACATGTTGATAAAAGCATGTTAGCTTTATAGGCAGCGGGTAAATATAATAAATTTCTATAACAAAGCAGAAGAAATTGGCATGAGATACGGTTCTCATGTGTTGTTCTGCTTAAGAAAATAAGAGTTCTCATCTAAATATCTAAAGCCATCTATCATCTACACACAAGAAGTTACCACATAATCTTTTGTAATATAACGCACATTAAAATTGTTGTCGCACTAGCATCCTAAATTAACTTTTAAGTAATCAAGATCCTATTTTTCAAAACCACTCAATCCAATCTGGACGTATCATAAAATGAATCTAACCGAATTAAAAACTAAACCCCCTGCTGAACTTATTAAAATTGCTGAAGGTATGAAGCTTGATGGCATTACCCGATCTCGAAAGCAAGATGTTATTTTTGGCATTTTAAAAGCACATGCTAAAAGCGGTGAAGATATTTTTGGTGATGGCATTCTTGAAATTCTACAAGATGGTTTTGGTTTTTTGCGATCGGCAGACTGTTCCTACTTAGCGGGACCTGATGATATTTATGTGTCGCCGAGTCAAATTCGACGTTTTAGTTTGCGCACAGGTGATACGGTAGCTGGGAAAATTAGGCCGCCCAAAGATGGGGAGCGCTATTTTGCATTGCTTAAAGTGAAAGAAATTAATGATGAGGCGCCAGAAAATTCTAAGAATAAAGTGTTGTTTGAAAATTTAACACCATTGTTTGCCAAAGAGCGTATGACAATGGAATTAGGTAATGGCAGCACAGAAGATATTACCACACGTATTATTGATCTAAGTGCACCGATCGGGAAAGGTCAGCGTGGTCTGATTGTGTCACCACCGAAAGCCGGTAAAACAATGATGTTGCAATATATTGCCCAATCGATTGCGGCAAATCATCCAGATAGCCATCTAATGGTATTGCTAATAGATGAGCGTCCGGAAGAAGTAACTGAGATGGTCCGCTCAGTACGTGGTGAAGTTATATCGAGTACTTTTGATGAGCCGGCCAATCGGCATGTACAAGTCGCAGAAATGGTTATTGCGAAAGCCAAACGTTTGGTTGAGCATAAGCGTGATGTCGTGATTTTACTGGATTCGATTACACGCCTAGCTCGTGCTTATAACACCGTCATTCCTTCTTCAGGTAAAGTACTGACTGGTGGTGTTGATGCGAATGCCTTGCATAGACCGAAACGATTTTTTGGAGCAGCACGTAATATAGAAGAAGGCGGTAGTTTAACGATTGTTGCGACTGCTTTGATCGATACGGGTTCACGCATGGATGACGTTATATACGAGGAATTCAAAGGCACGGGTAATATGGAGCTGCATTTAGATCGCCGCATCGCAGAAAGACGTATTTATCCAGCCATCAATATTAATCGTTCAGGCACTCGCCGAGAAGACTATTTAATTCCCCCAGATGAATTGCAGAAAATGTGGATACTTAGGCAGCTATTAAGCCCAATGGATGAATTAGACGCAATGACATTTATGTTAGATCGTCTTAAAGCAACCAAAACTAATATAGAATTTTTTGATTCAATGAAGCGCTAGTTAATCCATGATCAGCTGCTATCAAAGCTAGAAGACTCGAGTTATTAAAATATTAATGTAACGTTAAGTAATCGACAACTTTTGCTTCTATAGCTGATTCAGGTACAATTAGTTAAGCGCTGGTGAATACTTGTATCACCTTTATCGAAAGTTTAAGTTAATAGCATTGATCTGCGGGCTACATTTGTAAATTCAAACTTTCCAAATCTTTTTGGCATATTCACCAATAGTACGATCAGCTGAAAAATATCCCATTGCGGAAATATTTAATATTGCTTTTCGCGCCCATTCTTTTGGGTTGTTGTAAAGAGTTTCTACTTTCTTTTGGCATTCGACGTAGCTTGTAAAATCTGCCATGACTAAATAGGGGTCAGACCGAGTCAGTGCATCAACTATAGGGTGAAATCGGTTTACGTCATCCGGCGAAAAATAACCTTCTTCAATTTGATCTATTACTCGTGCCAGTTCTGGATTATTTCGCATATAATCTTTGGGGCGGTACTGTCCATTTAAGAGATGTTGAGTTTCTTCCGTTTTTAGACCAAATATAAATATATTTTCTTTACCAACTTGCTCTTGAATTTCAATATTGGCACCATCCAACGTGCCAATAGTTAAGGCGCCATTTAGCGCGAGTTTCATATTGCCCGTGCCTGATGCTTCAGTTCCTGCCATCGATATTTGCTGTGATAAATCGGCTGCTGGAATAATGTCTCCCGCTGTGCTGACATCATAATTGGGAATAAAAACTAGCTTTAATTTTTCACAGGCTACTGGGTGGTTGTTAATAACTAGAGCTACGTCATTTATTAATTTAATGATTAGTTTCGCAAGTTTGTATCCTGGCGCGGCCTTGCCACTAATAATAACTGTGCGCGGAGTAATATTTTGATTGGGATTATCAATAATTCGGTTAAAAATTGAGATCACATGTAAGACATTGAGTAGTTGACGTTTATATTCATGAAAACGTTTAATATGAACATCAAATAAGGAGTCTGGGTTCACTTCTATGGCTAAATGTTTTTTAATCAAAGCGGCCAAATTTTGTTTGTTTTCATGTTTGATTGATAGAAAGTCACTAACTAACTTCTTTTTGCCAAGGTAGTAAGTTAAATTATGAAGCAAATTTAAATTGGTAATCCACTCACCACCGATATAGTTTGTCACTAATTCAGATAACTTTGGATTGATTAATTTAAGCCAACGTCTTGGGTTAATGCCATTAGTGACGTTAATAAATCTGCCTGGATAAAATTGATGAAAATCTTTAAACATGGAGTTTTTAATCAATTCAGTATGGATTCGAGATACGCCATTAACTGAATGACTGCCTAATACAGCGAGATTAGCCATTCGGATTTTTCGTGTCCCGCGTTCATCAATGATTGACATTCTCATTAATTTTTCATTATCGTTCGGATAAGATTCAGAAACTTCTTGGAGAAAACGTCGATTAATTTCCAGAATGATTTGCGTGTGGCGGGGCAATAGTTTTTCAAACAAAGTGATCGGCCATAATTCTAATGCTTCTGGCATCAAGGTATGGTTAGTATATGAAAAAGTTTTGACGCAAAGAGACCATGACTCTGCCCATTCAAGTTTATATTCATCCATGAGCAGGCGCATTAGCTCGGGTATTGCTATTGCGGGGTGAGTATCGTTTAGTTGGATCGCAATTTTATTTGGCAAGTCTTTAAAGTTATCGTGTTGCTGCGTGAATTGATGGATTATATCTTGTAGTGCTGCACTGACAAAAAAGTATTCTTGTTTAAGCCGTAGGGTTTTGCCCATTTCGGTAGTATCATCAGGATAGAGCACTTTTGATAGATTTTCAGATGCGGTTTTTTCTTCGACCGCTTGAATATAATTGCCTTTATTAAAATAACCGAGATCAAAATCGCGTGATGATTTTGCTGACCACAATCTTAATAAGTTGACGCGATTATTGCGATAGCCGGGTATTAGTAAATCGTAAGCCATGGCCATGACATCTTCGGTATCCTTCCAGACATGATGAACTCGGCCACTAGGGTCTTGGTAAGACTCTATACGGCCATTAAATCTTACTGGGTAAAGTACATCGGGATGAGCAATTTCCCAAGGATTGCCATATCTTAACCAGTTTTCTGGGTGTTCGACCTGATAACCATCTTCAATTCTTTGATTAAACATACCGTATTCGTAGCGAATTCCATAACCAAAACCGGGTATGCCCATACTTGCCATTGAGTCTAAAAAGCAAGCGGCAAGTCTTCCTAGGCCGCCGTTGCCTAATGCGGCATCGGGTTCAATATCTCGTAGTTGCTCTAGTTTTAAGCCAAGACGCATTGCTGCGGAGTTACATTCTATGTCTGCATTGAGATTAAGAAGATTATTTTGTAACATTCGGCCAACTAGAAATTCAAGAGAAAGGTAATAGACTCGTTTTCGATCATTTTTTTGATACTCTTTTATTGAAGCATAGAGTCGATCAAGTAGGCGATCTCGAACAACGTAGGTGAGGGCAGTATACCAAGCTCGATTGTTTGCATGTTTTGGTTCCTGGCCAATGGTATAAAGCATCCTATTTTTCATTAACTTGATTAAACTGTCTTCGTCTAAACCTTCGTAATCAAGTTTTGAAACGCTGCGTAAACGTATCATTATTTTCCTCACTGATTAAAAACGGGTAATGCCATTCAAGTTCTACCGCTGCGTCAAGGGCTAGCCAGCATATTTCACAAATGCGGACCGCATTTCTTAAATTATTTTCTCAAATCAGTAGTTATGACTGATTTAAAGCTCATTTAGAAAAAAAAGTTTGTCCTTTTCGAATTCAGACTAAATCTGATCTTGCCTTTTGGCGGAACGTCCTCAAACCATAATCACCGATATGCTTTTTCGAACGATCCACCAAACT
>QIKQ01000152.1 GCA_003233075.1 Gammaproteobacteria bacterium | reverse complement strand
AGACAGGATGTCGAGGGCAGGTCTTTCGAGCGAAGCAGGATTGCGAAAGCGAAGAAAGTGCGAGAGCGACCTGAAGAGCCGGGCTACATTTCCTGCATAATTATAATAAACAACTAACGCTCTGTTTTAGATATAAAATTTATTAGTCTCATTCAGTTTCAGTTCAGTTAAAACTGAAAAAAGACTCATTTAACTCCCTTGTTCAGCCCCGCTTCAGATAAATTTCAGGTTTCGTTCAGTCGACTAGGCGTATCCTCGTCACAAGATTGAAACAAACGAATTTAAACAAAAACTGAAAAAACTGGAGAACGACATGAAAGCAATCAAATTTTACGCTCTTATCTTAATGTTAATTGGTGGCCAAGCCTTTGCTGGTGGTTTTTACTCTGCAAACTTAGATCATAAAGCTAAACGCATGCAGCAAAACGCCAACATGTTAATGCACTCTATTAATCATACGTATCGATTTAATTATGTTCGTCACGACATTAAAAATTTAATTCATGATACGCGAAAATTTCGTCGAGCTTTACGTCGTGGATACTCACGTTACACTTTGATTTCAAAGTTTCGTCAAATCAAGAGCGACTTCTACCGAATTCAACGCAAGATGCATCATGTAAATCGTTATGGCTATAACCATCACAACCGACGTAGCCGAGTGAAGCGAAGCTTTAAACGTTTATCTCGAAGTTTTTATAAATTTAAACGAACTGCGAATCGAGTTGTGTTCAATCGATACAATCGTAAGAGATCATATTCTTACAGCTACTAAAATAAGCTTATGACCGAGCAATGGAATTGATACTATCAGATACTTCAATCCCCCCAAATGGACGCGGATAGTATCAATTCACACTAAATCAATTAAAAAAACCTGACCTCCGCATAGCGGAGGTCAGGTTTTTTGTCTTTAAGGATATGATCAAATTATTTTTGGTACACCAAATCGGTGACTTGATGACCCAGTCTAATGCCGCGTAACTCATATTTTGAGTTCGGCCGACCTACAAAGGCTGAAATAGATGTTGGGTTTTCAATCGAAGCCCAATGAGACGCAGTCATGACTTTGAACATCCAGTCGGCATAATGTTGCCAGTCTGTGGCTAGGTGCAAGTAACCCTTTGGTTTTAACAGCGGTTCAAGTTGCTGTATAAAATCGGGCTGAATTAGTCGGCGCTTTTGATGTTTTCTTTTTGGCCAGGGGTCTGCAAACCAAATAAGTATACCGTCGAATTGAATACTCGTTTTAATAACATCAAATAATTGCTTGCAGTCACCGTGCAGAATGCGCACGTTTTCCAGCTGATTTTTTTCGAGTTCTATGACTAGGTGACCCACACCAGGTAAGTGGACTTCAACACCAGTAAAGAAGCAGTCGCGATTATTTTGGGCTAATTGCGACAGTGCTGTGCCGCTACCGAATCCTATCTCTAAATAGTGTTTGGTATTTATGGCTTGTAGTTCAGTCAGCTGAGTTCGGTTGTTGCTTAAAGGGATACTGTAGCGCGCAAAATGTTGATCAATAGCGCGCTGTTGTGATTCAGTCAGTCGGCCTTGTCGAAGTACGTATGAGCGAATGGGCCGGTGCGTTAGAGAAGGCATGATTATTAACTAAAAGAATAAACCTTCGATTGGCGACGAGGCGCTGGCGAATCGTTTCATAGGAATACGTCCAGCTAAAAAAGCTTCACGACCGGCTTCGATGGATTTTTTCATGGCAGATGCCATGAGTGCTGGATTTTTAGCGCCCGCAATAGCAGTATTCATTAAGACGCCATCACAACCTAATTCCATTGCAATCGCAGCATCGGAAGCAGTGCCGACCCCGGCGTCGACGATGATGGGTACTTTAGCATTTTCCACAATGGTCACGATGTTGTGAGGATTACGAATTCCCAAACCCGAGCCTATGGGTGCAGCTAAAGGCATGACGGCAACGCAGCCCATGTCTTCAAATCGTTTGGCAATGATAGGGTCGTCATTGGTATAGACCATGATTTTAAATCCATCTTTGACTAAGACTTCGCAAGCTTCCATAGTTTGAACAATATCAGGGAACAGAGTCTTTTCGTCTCCCAGCACTTCGAGTTTTACTAAATCATGGCCGTTTAAGAGTTCGCGAGCTAACTGACAAGTTCGAATCGCCTCTTTTGCTGTATAACAGCCTGCCGTATTAGGCAGCAAGGTGTATTTGTCGAGTGGAATAACGTCGAGTAAATTTGGCTCGTCCGGATTTTGACCGATATTAGACCGGCGAATCGCGACGGTAATAATTTCTGCGCCACTGGCTTCAGTTGCTTCTTTAGTTTCGCTTAAATCTTTGTATTTGCCAGTACCGACGAGTAGTCGGGACTGATAGTGTTTGCCAGCAATAACGAGACTGTCATTGCTATTATCTGCCTGATTTGTAGATGACATTAAAAAACCCTTGCTGTGTTTTAATATTAAGGAATCTAGAATTGATTCTTTCTAGCCCGAATTTATGAAATATTCGGGCTAACCGCCGCCAATGGCATGCACGATTTCTATTCTATCACCATCTATGAGTTGACGGCTATTATGATCGCCTTTGGGGATGATTTGTTCGTTGACTTCGATTGCGATGCGTTTATCTGCTAGGCCGAGCTGTTGGATTAGCTCGCTAATGGAAAGTGAATCAGAAAATTGCTTATTGTCGCCATTAACTATGATTTGCATTGGACTCTTTCTAAAAGAAGTATAAATATCAGTGTCTTAACGAATAATATTGACTAGCGCGCCGGTATCAACCTGGCTGTATAGCTCAACGACGTCTTTATTATACATACGAATGCAGCCGTGCGAAGCAGGCTGGCCAATTTTACCTTCCTCAGCGGTGCCATGTATGTAGATATAGCGCAGGAAGGAATCAATGCCTCTGCCAAGGTTTTTGTTTTTTTCCAAACCTTTTAACCAAAGAATTCGAGTCGTGACGTAGTCATGCTTGAGGTCGCGATCATCTGTAGCGATTTCCGCAATTTTGCCGGTATTGCGCCGTGCTTTGAAGATGGTGCCTAGAGCGGCATTTTTGCCAAAGCGCTGCTTGACATAATGTACACCTAAGGGAGTTTTATTGGTGCCAGCTTTGCTGCCAATGCCAAATTTTGAACTTGAAATCGTGTAGGCTTTTACTAATTTTTTGTCTTTATAGTGGAACATTTTTTGTTCACTAAGATCAATAATGAGCACGGTATCTGTTTTGCGCTTGTTAAATTGGGCCATGAGTTCAGCAACATGTTTATCGGGATTACTGCTATAGCTTGGCAGTGTATTATTAGCTTGTGTTTGGCTTGTCATTAGACACCCAATAATCATTACAATTGTTGTTAACACTAAATTAATTGATTTACTTTTTATCATTCCATTCATACTCATACGGTGTACTAGCCATTAGAATAAACGTCTCACTTAAAAAAAGAAAGGGTTCATGTCTACTTTTTGGCATTCTTTTTACAATTACTATGCAAGACGATAGCGAGGCTCATTAACAAATAGACTTAATACCCACTTATTATTTTAAGAACGGAGTCACATAGATTGGACGCCGCTCACGGTAGCGAGTTTCACCTTTGGATATATCCAGTGGCGCGATTTTTACGGTGACTAAGTCTTTGTTGTAGAGACCATTTCGACTGCCTCGTGCAACCGCTAAGTTAAACCAAACGTAGGCTTCGATATAGTCTTTTTTATTCTTTTTATTTCCCTGACCCATAAAATGCATTTGGCCGATATTAACTAAGGCACTAATAGATCCAAGTTTGGCAGCTTTTGTATACCAGACCATTGCTTCTTTAAAATTTTGAATAGGTGGTTTCGAATGTTGGTATAGATGCGCTAAATTGTAAATTGCATTGATGTGTTTTTTAATGGCGGCCTGTCGATACCAATAAATTGCTTGTCGTAGGTTTTGTTGAGTACCAACGCCATTTTGATAAAGGTAGGCTAGATTGTATTGCGCCTTCGGATTGCCGGTAAGCGCGAGTTTTTTAAAAGCAGCAAAGGCTTGCGGATATTGTTTTTGATCGTAAGCATCGCTGGCTTGTTGAAAAGCGTCGGCGAATCCAAGTGTCGTTATGAATACGAGACTGCTTAGGATAATGAGTTTAAATATTTTTTTCATGTGTTTCGCTATGAAGTCCTGACAACCTAGTCTAGTTAGCGCCGAATTAGGCTAGAAATTTAACATTTTGCACTCTCTTACTAAGTAATAGCGTTAATAGGTTTAAATTGCGAATAATTAGCTTAGATAAAAGGACTTTATTAAGATTAGTTTGATAGGGGGTATTCTGGCAACGTCTGCGTGAGGTTGCCAGAATATTTAGTTTTAATGTGGTGGTTTATTTCGTTTTGGGATAAGTTTTTCGCGAGCCAAATAATTATGCAATTCATGTGGACTTAACTTGCTTAAGTCTTTGGCGAGTTCCTGGGTACTCACTCCTTTTAATTTAGTTTGCACGGCCTGTCGTAGATGACCCAACATCTTATTTTGGGAGACTAAAACAACATCCGATATTTTATGTTCGCGAGCAAACTTCGATGCCTCACTGGCAATATTTGCGGCAAAACGACGATCATGTTCGCTGTTATCGGAGCTTATGTTCTCGCTATTTTCAGCAGAATCATTTGAGTTCCAATTTGGATGATAGTCTGGATGATTGATCAGTTGAGTTTCAATTAGGTTGGGACTGGATTGGTAATCTGGATACTCTGCGTTTTCTAAGGTAAAAAACTTCGCTTGGTTTCCATTAGCAACTACTACGCAATATTGCATGTTGATCCTCCTTATTATAATAAAAAAATAAAAACTCGCCGAATACGAAAAAAGACACAACAAAACCTTGGTTGCTTGCTTGTTAAAAGCTTAAGAGGCAAGCGTGCGCGGAATTTCGCAGCCGGATTTAACAAAAGCTAAATATTGTAAATATTAATCAACGCTTGGAAACGGATTAAAACATGCTAATTATTAAGTGGCTTTGCATGTACTTGTCTACTCCGATTCCACTCTTTAATTATGGACTGTATTTACCGTAGTGCCAGTTTGGGAATAATATTTTAAATGAACTAGACTTAGGCTCACTTTTCTTTAGAAGTGTTTAAATATCAGATATTTGCAACTAACAAGCACAAAACTCAATGATCAAGAAGTCAGCAAAACCAGGAAAATCGCATTAATGAATATTTATCTAAAATGGATTATTAGAATATTGTCAGGAATCGTGGGCTTAGCGATTATTCTTATCGTTTATGTCAGTCTTTTTATCGATCCTAATGATTATAAAGATGAAATTTATGCCTGGGTTAAAACCGAAACAGGTCGCGAGCTTAGCATCAAGGGGGAAATTGCTTTGTCTGTTTTCCCTTGGACCGGCTTGGAGCTGAGTCAAGTCACACTCGCCGAATCAGATGCGTATTCGCAAAAATACTTGGCACAAATGCATCGACTTGATGTAAAAGTTAGTTTTTGGTCTTTATTGACTGGTAAGTTAAAAGCGAAGTCGATCAAAATAACCGGCTTAAAGCTAAACTTGGAAGTTAATCGCAAGGGAAAATTTAATTTGGATGAACTTATTTCTTCTGCGAACAGTCAAGCAGAAATGCCAGCTACGAAAAACGATAATGAAGAGGCCGCTGATTTTGAAGTGGACCAGGTGGAAATTACTGATTCAGAAATAGTTTATCGAGATCAAATGAGTGGCACTTATTACGCGGTGACTAAATTTAGCTTAAGGACGCAAGGTCTGGGTCAGGCTGGAGCAAAAGACCTCAGGGTAAAATTAGCTTACCAAGCTGCGCAAAATTTAAAACCGCTGAATATTAGCTTTCGCGGCAAAGTTGAATTTGTGCCACAGTCGGGCAAGTTAGTCATTCAAGGCATTGAGCTTTTAATAGATAAATTAAAATTGAATGGCCATTTTAGTGGTTTGGATATGAATGAAAAAGCAAAGTTTAGTGGAGCTATTAACACTAATCAATTTGTCTTATCCAATTTACTTAAAAAACTGGGTATAAAATTTCCTAAATTAAATGACAGCAAAGTGTTGGCTAATACTAAAATTTCTTTCAATTATGCTTTTGTTGATTCCAAAATTACATTATCGAAATTAGATGTGAAATTAGATGATTCGCTTATTACTGGCAAGGCATCGGCGATTCTTTCTCGGGATTACCCGCCTTTTTTCATTAATTTTAATATCGATCAGCTTGATCTGGATCGCTATCTGCCTAAAACTCAACCAGCTAAACCGTTGCCTAAAAAACAGAAGAAGAGAAGAAGTACGGCAGGACTCACAGCAGCAAACAGTATTATTCCAGAACTCGTGATGCGTGAACTACAGGGCAATGGCACGATCCGCATTAAAAAACTCACCGCCAGTGGCATGAAAATGACTAATGTACAATTAGGCGTGACCGCGAGCAAGGGTCGATTGCGTTTTTATCCGCTGCGGGCGAACTTATACGGCGGGGTGTATGGCGGTGACACGCAAATTAAAGTCTATAAGCGTCGAGTACCACAGCTAAGCACCAATGAAAAATTTAAAAATGTCCAAGCGGCAGAGGTGAGTCAAAGTTTCATTCCCAAAAGTGTCAAAGAAAATATTGGTCTTACGCGAATACTGGGCGTTCTAAATATGAATTCCTCTTTGAGCACGACTGGGCGTAGTGCAAGGCAGTTTCAAGAAAACTTACACGGGCAACTGGATTTTAGTTTTCGAGATGGCAAGCTAGAAGGCGTCAGCCCCATTTATCGTGTCTGTCAACTTTATAATCTTAGTCGTGGTAGAGAGATGCCTGCTTATTCAACTGAGTTTGAAAAATTTGCTGATCTAGTTGGTTCAATTCGTTTCCGACGTGGAAGAGGGACTATAGGTAAATTGCGCATTGACGGTCATTTGTATCAGGCGGTGGCCCGTGGATATTTTGATTTAAGGCTAGAATATTTTGACATAAAACTTAAGATTGTTGTATCGAATAATTGCGATTTGAATAATCGTGACAGTGGTTCTCGGAGTAAATTAGAGCTTGAAATGCGTTGCAAGGGTAGTTTTAATAGTTCCAAGCAACCTTGCAAGGCTAATGTCAAAAAGTTAATTAAAAAGCAATTGCTGAAACGCCTGTTTAAAAGCAAGAGCAGGGATGATGAGCCGAGATCGGATAAAGATCGGCTTAAAAACGAATTGTTTAAAGGGCTGTTTGGAGACTGAGCTGAAAAATTAATTTGTAGCCCACAAGTCAATGCCATTAACTTAAGCTTTATAATGAAATATTTGTAGCCCGTACGGAGCGTTCGAAGAACGCGTACTGCGGGAAAGAGTTGAGATTCCCCGCATTTCGTTCGCTATAGTTTACTACTTACGGGCTGCAAATAAGTTAATTAGAAGACTCCTTATCTATCTGAATGACATTCAAAACTTTATCCTTTACAATCTACTTTAATGAAAACATCTATTAAACCAACTTAAACATGCTGACCAAGCAGCAAGCACAACGTTTTAATCAAAACCTGTTGAAATGGTTTGATCAATACGGTCGCCATGATTTGCCATGGCAAAAAAATATGACAAGTTATCGAGTTTGGGTCTCGGAAATTATGTTACAACAAACCCAAGTCAAAACTGTGATTCCGTATTACCTGAATTTTATGCGTCAATTTCCGAATATTAAAAAATTAGCGGCAGCACCTATTGATGAGGTCTTACATCTGTGGACTGGCTTAGGTTATTACGCGCGAGCACGCAATTTACATCAGTGTGCACAAGTGATATGCGAACAATACAAAGGGCGATTTCCAAATCAAATTGAGCAAGTGATGGCATTGCCTGGCATAGGCCAATCAACCGCCGGTGCAATATTGGCTTTGTCTAAGAATTTAATGTTTCCAATTCTAGACGGCAATGTCAAAAGAGTTTTGTGTCGTTACTTAAAAATTGAAGGTTGGCCAGAAAAAAATGATGTTAAGCAAAAGTTATGGAAAATAGCTGAGCGCCTAACGCCCGGACTTCGCGTCGCGGACTATACCCAAGCGATTATGGATTTAGGTGCAACTGTTTGTACTCGTACTCAGCCGAGCTGCGATGTTTGTCCAATGAAGCGGACTTGCCAAGCAAAACGTGATAATGAAGTGCAGTTGTTTCCCTTTTCAAAACCCAAAACTAAGCAGCCTGTTCGGTCTACCAAAATGCTGCTGATTTGCAATCAAGCGCAACAAATTTACTTGGAAAAACGTCCGCCGAGTGGTATATGGGGAGGCTTATGGGGTTTTCCTGAATGTACGGAATCTGAGGATGTGATTGACTGGTGTGCAAAGAAGCTTGGCATGATCGTGAAGTCGAAAGGTAAGCAGAAACAATTTCGCCATACCTTTAGTCATTTTCATTTGGATATTACCCCAGTCACGGTTGAATTTATCGATTTTGAACCCCAGTTTAAGAATCAGATAAGAGAGCAGGCAGAATCGGTCTGGTATCATCATGAGTCTGATTTGAAATTGGGTTTCGCGACACCAGTGAAACGTCTGTTAAACAAACTAGTAGTGACTAAATTAACAGGTGCCAAGAACTAGCCAAGTATTAGTTTAGGTGTGTATCCCGGTTTTGTAGCCCGGTGTTGTAGCCCGGTGTTGTAGCCCGGTGTTGTAGC
>QIKQ01000207.1 GCA_003233075.1 Gammaproteobacteria bacterium | reverse complement strand
TTTGCTGCGTAGTGAATTATCGAACAATTTAGCTGTATCGGCTAGCGGTAGAGCATCTCTTATATATTGCATAGTCCTCGGAATGCGGCTGATAACCTTATTTTCCGGTACATTATGCCCGCCTGATTTGACTCGTTGAGAGATACGTGCCAGATTTAACTCAATGCTATTTAAGTGTATATAGACCAAAATAATTTCATAACCCCTCGTTTTAGCGTCTGCTAGAAAATCGATTTTGGAAGGATGAGAAAAAACAGTTTCAAAGCAAAAACTAGTTCCACTTTTTAGTAAATGGCGGCGCAATTGTGCTGTTAATTTCGCTGCTTGGTAACTCATTGCTTCTGTGTTGTGTGCATCCAATTGTTTTGCAAGAATGTCAGCGTTAACAAAGGCGAGTCCTATAGGCTTAAGGTACTGCTCATAGAAAGTGGTTTTTCCACTGCCATTACCGCCAGCGAGTAACCACAACTGTTTACTTGTGCTCATTCAGGCCAAAATTTACCTTCTTTAAAATGGCCCGTTTGCCGAGATCCATCAGGCATTACCTGATCGAGCAGTCCAGGTCGACTTTGGCTTGATTCGAAATATGGTGCGTCTCTGCTAATAGTTTTTCCGGGATCTTGGCTGAGACTTGCTTTGTCAACCGCAGCAAAAACCTGATCTGCATTAACAGCCTTGGAGTCAGGGAGCTCAACACGCACTTGAGCGAGGCCTTGCATAATCACCAACATATCGTTAGGCGAAATTAAATGGGCTATTCGTTTGCCCAATTCTGCCCAAAATTCCACTTGTTTGGCAGCGGAGCGCTTCATTAGAGCACCTTCTGCTTCAGCTTCCTTAAACAAAGCCGCTTTCAATCGTAGTACTGACATTATTTTCATCCTGTTACATTACGAGTTATATGTAGCAGTATACTACATAATTCTGATTATCTTTGGATTTAGATTGTTTTAAATGCATTTAGAGTGATAAGTAGCTTATAATTTCAAACTCGTTGCTAATTTACAACACAATTAGAAGTCTGTATCAAAAATGAAAATAGTCGTTGCATTAATACCTCAAGTTGCTATAGTCCCACATGTCCATAATCATAATTCACTTTTTGGAGGGATAAAACCTTATGAATAAGAAAATACTAGCCCTAGCGGTCGGTTCTGCTTTAGGTCTTGCGCCTTTAGTAGCTCCTCAAGCTAAAGTAACAGTCTACGGTCATGCTCAAATCGAAATCGCGGAATTTGATACTGGCTCAGCATCTGATGGCATTGCTGTTGATGACAACGCTCGCGGTCGTATCGGTATTAAAGCTTCTGAAAAATTAGGCAATGGCATGACTGCTATCGCTAAATTTGAATGGAGAGTGGATACTGATGTAGGTGGAAATGCTGCTGGCGGACGGGAATCCTATGTTGGTTTAAAAGGCAGTTTTGGTACAGTCGAACTAGGTAACCTGCGAGGTCCGTATAAATACTATGGTGGTACCACTTATGATGCATTCGTTGCCTCTACATTAGAAGCTCGTGGCGGTAGTGGTGGTATGTCAGCTGGTGAATTAGGTAATAGCTCGTATGGAACTCATTCATTCATCGCTAACTCTATTGGTTACAAGTCAAATAACTTCAGTGGCCTTACTTTCTGGGTAGTTTATAGCCCTGAAGAGTTTGCTGGTACTGGTACTAATGGTGCTGCTAAAGGTAGCGACGGTGATTATTCGATTGGTGCTAAGTATAAGAATGGTCCGATGGAAGTGGGTTTTGCGGCAGTTGAAAATGACACAGGTGCAGCAGCTAATGGTGGTAGTGCGACGAAAATTTTCGGTAAGTACAAATGGGGAAATCACACTTTCCTTGGTCAATACGAAAATTTAGATCGTGATATTAACAACAATGGCGGTACTGAGATTGATATGTGGTTCTTCGGTTATCGTTTGAAAGCTGGCAACAATACTTTTGTTGTTCAGGTTGGTAACGCTGAAGTAGATGCTGTTGGTGGAGTTGAAACTGACTACTATACAGTGGGTATGATTCACAGCCTGTCTAAGAAAACCCGCATTTTTGGTGGTTTTCGTAATACTGATGCAGGCACCAATGGCGAGACAGACGTAGTTTCTGTGGGCTTACGTATGCTATTCTAAGATCTTTTAGAATAGAGCATAGAGAACGGGACTTTCGGGTCCCGTTTTTTATTATGGTAAGAAACAAAAGTTGAAATAAATGGTAATCAGGCATAACTAGTTATATATTAACCTTTTCGTCGGTCACCTATTTATATATGAATCTAATTAACACATGGATATTATTCGTAGCTTATTTTTTAATTCTATTTTTTTCAAGTGGCTGCCAAAATTTACGACCATCCCAGAATCCAGTCATCAAACTCAATCATGTTCATGATTTTGGTGCAATCAAGGTATCGTTTTCCCCATCTGGCCAAATATTAGCGAGCGGCGGATTCATGGGCGAAATAAAGCTCTGGCAAGTACCAAGCGGTAAGCTAATGGCTATCTTAAAGTCACATATTAAACCCATTCGTGGATTAGTTTGGATTGATGAAGAAACTTTAGTCAGTGCGGCTAAAAATGGCGAGCTAGTAAAATGGAACATTAAGAATAAAAGAGCGTTAATTAAAATTAAATCACAATCATTAACGAGCTTGGCTTATTCAGCGAAATCAAAATTGCTTTATTCTGGGCATAAGTCGGGAGACTTATTGGTATGGGAAAGTTTGAATTTGGAAAACCTGAGAGCAAAGAATTTCGGTTCTAAAATATTCAGTATAGGTTTAGATTCAAACTCAGGTGATTTAGCAATTTCAACCAAGCAAAGGAAGATTTTTGTTTTAGATAAAGACTTGAATTTAAAACAGGAGCTGAGTTCGAATAAGGCTAAAATATTTGAATTGCGGTTTTCTCCTACTGGCAATAAGCTGGCTGGCAGCAGTTGGTTTAAAATATATTTTTGGGATATAGAAACTAAAAATTTAAGTATCAAAAGTACTGAGCATTTGGGTGCTATAATATCTTTTGATTTTCATCCTAGCAAAGATGAAATTATAAGTTTAGGGCGTCATACAGATGCAAATATTCGATTAATGGCAACAAAAACAGGAATAGTCAAGCGAAGATTGGCGGCGCACGAGTATTGTGGTTGGAACATTCGCTTTAGTCCTTCTGGTAGATACGTGGCGTCTGCATCTGAAGATGAAAGCGTGCGACTTTACGACTTGAATGAGAAGTACCAACCGACCTGGCAAAAAAAATAGATCAGTTGGAATGACCGAAGGAAAATTTAGAGAGACATTATGTTAAATTTTTTAAATAAATTAGCATTTGCAATAACTTTAAGTGTGTTATTACTTTTCTTTGTTGCTTGTAATTCTAATTTTGGAGTTAAGTCATCTAGAATCTACAATGATGCGCACGTGGGTGGCAGTATTGTTAGTTTTAGTAGGCAATCTACCTATTTGGCCTCAGGCGGCTGGGCAGGGTATGTTAATACTTGGCATTTAGAATCGGGTAAATTATCTCGTCGTTGGCAAGCTCATACTGATTCTGTTAATGGAATCGTTTTTATCGCCAATGACAAAAAAGTAGTGACTGCTGGGTATGATGGGTTTATTAATGTGTGGTCTATTGATGGAAAGTTGCTTCAGAAAATTAAAGCTCGAAGTCCAATTTCTGTAATGATACTCAATCGAAAAGCAAACAAAATATTTACTGGCCATAAGGATGGCAATATACTCATTTGGGAGCTCGATACTCTCAAATTAAGCAAACAATATGCTGTCCACAAAAAAGAAGTGCGCGCACTCGCTTATAGTTATAAACGAAATCTAATTGCCTCAAGCGGTAAAGAAGGTCGAGTAGGATTGATTAAATCAAATGGAAAGTTTAAGTATATGCAATCGCCACCAAGTGATTCTAGGACCTTGCAGTTTAGCGCCAATAGTAAGGAGCTTATTGGTGGCGGATGGTTTAAATTATTTTCCTGGGATATAAAAACAGGTAAATTAGAAATTCATTCGACTCAGCATAAGGGTATTATAAAAAGTATTCAGCTCTCGGCAGACAAGAATATGCTCGCAACGATTAGTCGGCAAACTGATAGTTCAATTTATATTTTGGACCCAGCAACAAAAAAGACAAAGCTACGCTTAGCATCTCATGAGTTATGCGGGACTTTTATAGCGATCTCGCCTAATAATCGCTTCGTCGCGACAACAAGTGATGACGCTAGTGTAAGGTATTGGGATTTAGAAAAAATCAAAGCAGAAAATTCTACTATTAAAAAACAATGACAAGAGTGAGACTAGTTAGGGTTGAAGAGTGAAAACACTAGAATTAAAATCTTTAAAAAAATTTAAATGTATTGGAGCGGAATGCCCGCAAACCTGCTGCGAAAATTTTGTAATAAATGTCGATGATAACACTGTTTCTAAGTGGCAGAAATTGGAGAATATTGATAATCCAGCAAGTAAAATGATTAGCTTTTTAGAAAAGAAAGTACTATCAAATGTAGATAATTATTTTTTAAAATTAAAAAGTTCAAATAGATGTGTAATGCTTGATGAGAAGAATTTATGCCGAGCTCATGCTCGTTATGGACATGATGATTTACCAATTACTTGTCAAGAGTTTCCTCGATTATCACTTGGAAATGAGTTTGCTATCATTAAGTCAGGAGCCCTTTCTTGTCCAGAAATATGTAATCTTGTATTAGGGGATGACGATTCCCAATTATTTAATTTCCCCTATGAGCGTTTGCTTGGAAATGTCTCAGTTAGTAAAAATGATGTAATCAATAAAATTCGATTTGTATTAGCTGAGTTTACGCAAGGCCTTATTATTAAAAAAAATTTAGCCATCAATATAAAGCTATACTACATGTCATACATGATAGGGAGTTTTTTTAAGATTGTTAACTCAGAGGGTTATAGTGACGCTTTGGGCAAAGAACTCTTAAGCCAAAGCCAATCTAATTTGAATGACATTAAGTCAAAAATCCACCAAGGCCAAATTACTGTAAATCCGATTACTGCTGGTTCCTATTGGAAGAATATTTTTCAGTGGTCAGTGGATAGGAATGCTGAGTTCCATTGGTTAGAAAATAAGAGTAATGATTTAGTTGGCTTGCTGGAGTTAGATGATGAGAGTCAGGAGCATTTTGAACTTATATATAGAAAATTGAAACCGCTGAAATATAGATTCGATAAAGCGAATGGTTTGAAATTAGAAAAATTATTTGATAAATATTTTATAATTAGTTTAGTTAATAAGGGTTTTCCTTTACATCCGAAAAAGGATCATTTTCTGATCGCTTTGGTCTATATTCTTTCGGTGCTTAGTTTAGTGCAGCTATTTTCTTGGATATATTTTGATATACATGGAGAGATCAGCAGGCAAGATCTGATACAAATTATATATCATGTTGAACATGTCGCTGGCCAAACTGATAAGGTTTATGAACATCTAAGTCAAAATTCACACATGTTAAATCTTGATCGCTATGCCGATGTTTTTTTGGATTTATTTTCTGCGTCTAACGAATAGGTTAAAAATTAGAAAATCATGAATGCGGAATTAGAATCTAAAATAGAACAATTATTGCAAGCACAAAAATTTTCAGTTGCATCAAAGCTGTTATTAAAAGAGCTAAACGAAAATGGCAAAAGTGCTCAAAGCCAGTATTTGTATGCAGGGCTTTTTGGTTATCAAGGAAAATTTGATAAGGCAGAGGAAGCCTGTCTTCAGGCCTTGGTCTTAGAGCCCGATCATGTTATGGCGAATTTTCGACTTGCCAACGCTTTGAATTCGCAAGCTAAATTTTTTGAAGCAAGGCAGTATTTTGAAAAAGCGATCGAATTAGAGCCTAGTCATCCACATTTTTGGAATAATTTTGGAACTAGTCTGCTTGCGCAGAAATTATTTCAAGAGGCCTATGAATGTTTTTCCAAGGCCATCGATATAGATAAGCAAGAAATATTATTTCACACCAATGTTGGGTTGGCGTTTATTGGCCTAGAGATGTACCAGGAAGCGCTTGATCTGGCAATGAAACTGAGTCAAATGCAAGCATCTCCTGGAGACGTACATTATTGCCAGGCATCACTTGCCCTCGCTTTTCGTAAAGCCAATCAGCCGGATATGGCAGAGGACTTATTTAGCAAAGTATTAAGGTCTGACCAAACGAATGCGGATAATTATGTTAATGTCGGATTAGCTCAGCTAGCTCAAAATAAAGTAGATCGCGCAATTGAAAATTTAATACTCGCTTGCGAATCCGACAGTTCAAACGTAGAAGCGCATTGGAGCCTAGCCGGAGCCTATTTAATTAAAGGTGATTATCGGCAGGGCTGGCCACTCTATGAATGGCGTTGGCGACGCAAGTCATTGCCTGAGCTAATTAAGTCATTATCGCTATGGAATGGTGCAAATGCGCACAGCAGTGAAAATAAAAATTTATTAGTATTGTCAGAGCAAGGCGCTGGCGATACGATGCAATTTTTTCGGTTTATTGATCAAGTTAAACTTAAAGGTTGGCAAATTCATTATCAATGTCCTAAAAATTTACAAAGATTATTTAAGCAGACAGGCATTGTCGATAACTTTCCAAGCAATCAAGAATTGAAAGAGTTAGATTGCTCTAGCTACATCACAATTGGTAGTTTAGCAATGACGCTAAAAACTGATATATCAAGCATCCCACTGGCAAATAAATACTTGCAAGCTGATTTAATTTGGAATCAAGAGCTTGTAGATGTGATAGCAAGTGAACAAAATATTATAAAAGTAGGCTTGGTATGGAAGGGCAATCCAAGACACGCCAATGATGCGAATCGATCTATGCAACTGGAAACTTTGAAGCCACTATTAAAAGATAATCGGCTAAAAATATTTAGTTTACAAGTGGGTAATGTTAGTCAGGAAGAGCAAGAAATGTTAGCTAAATATAACGTGATTGATCTTAGCGAAAATATTAATGATTTTGCTGATACCTCGGTCGCGATTGATCAACTCGATTTAGTCGTGTGTGTCGATACTTCAGTGGCTCACCTATGTGGTGCATTAGGTAAGAAGGCATTTGTATTATTGCCATTTGCGCCGGATTGGCGTTGGGGGCTTGAATCTGATAAATCGGCCTGGTATGAAAGTTTGACATTAATTAGGCAGTCGCATTGGAATGATTGGAATTCTGTGATCACGCAGTTGCAACGACTTTTGTAGCCTGCAGGAGTGGCGGTCGTTTTTGCACCTCGTGGCGCTGTATGCGAAAATATTTTTTATAGTAATTTTGAATGTAATCCTGGATCAATTAAAGAATTCTTGATAGCAAAAGAAGCGAGTCAATGGACAAATCGCTAAGGAAAGTTTTGGCATTAATATGTAAAAAGATCACGCAATACTAGACTTGACCTCATTCCTTATCTTCAACACCTTATGCACCATCGCTACGAATCAACTGATGTGCTAGGTTAAAACAAAACCCGCTCTCGCGGGGCTTTTACTTTCCAATTTCTTCAGCCTTAAAATCTCTGCGCTTATGAATCACAGCCAGTATTTCAATATTTGGGGTTTTGATCTCGTAGAGGATGCGGTAGGAATACAGATGTAATTCTCTGACGTTGTCGTCGTTGATTTCCGGCGCCATCTTGCCGAGTTTGGGGGTTTCATCAAGGATATCGGTTTTTTTTACCATTTCCATGGCAACCTTGCGGGCGTATTGTTTGGAATTTTCGGCGATAAAATCGTGGATGTGCTGCAAATCGGCCTTGGCCGGTTCCATCCAAATTACCATGTATCAATCTCGCGCTTGAGTTTCTCGCTGGTGATAGTACGGCCCTGTTCCGACGCCTCCCGTCCTTTGCGTACCTTGTCTACCACATACAATTGGTACATAATCTCATCAATATCATCTACATCGTCCGGCAATTGGGCGATGGCATCCATTACTTCTTGCTTTAACGGTTCGGTCATAAGGTACCTCTTTCTGTAAAAAAATGAACTGATTTACCCTTGTAACAACACGGTTTAGGACCTTAGTCATTTGTGAATCTTTAAGTCCTGCGTTGGTTTATTACGCCCCGCCAACTTATCCAGACTCACCTATGAAATATCGACAGATCCAGCTCACTGCTCCAAATATGGATATGAGCATTGTCGGCCTTTCATTGAAAGGTCTTGTTCAGAATCTACTATTAGTATATTTAAAATATACCTGAATGTCTATTGACAGATTTTTAGAGGAATCTGATGTGCCTGAATCGCAGCGATAAGATCGAGCGGTTAAAACAGATATATCCCTGCTGCGACTAATGGAATCCTAGGGTCTGCCATGATTTGGCAGGGCAAAAACTACGCTATCCGTTGCCGGCTCTGTTATTGACTGGGGAGTAGAGCGCCACGTTACCATCATAAGATTTACCAAGTTTAATATATAACATTTAGTATTTTTATGATGATTTTGTCAGGCTCTCGTCATAACAAAAAATCATTCTTCCAAATTAAAATAATACGCTCGGCCAAACTGCATCCTATAGGCTACTTTGTGTTGTAAACAGCTCCTGCAGGCTAGTCTAGATTATGTTAAACTTGTTCATTCAATGGTTTTATTTTCTGGTATGACTATCCACTATGGCAAGTTCTGAAACGTTAAGAATCCGCGAGATTCCTTATAATTATACT
>QIKQ01000118.1 GCA_003233075.1 Gammaproteobacteria bacterium | reverse complement strand
TAGTAAACTAGTGTCATCTTGAATTAAATATACGCCACTAGAGGGGTATATATTACGTTAGCGGCGCGAATACTATTATGTTTTTTTTTTGGTACTAGCTGCAGTTTTAGAAAGTGAGATAGCTATGGGGTATTATCTTCACATTATTCGAAAAGATTATTGGGCTGAAGAAGGGCCAGTAATTTCATTTAACGAGTAGTTGAGTTATGTTTCCGAAGACAAGGAAATCGATAAGGACCCTGAAAACGAAGATTATGATTTTTTGTATGTAACTCATCCAATTGAACCTATGCCTTTATGGTGGTGGAGAGATGAGGTATAGACTAAGAATTCTGATAAATATACTTTAAAGAAGCTTATATAAATTGCGCAGGTCTTTGAAGCCCAAGTTGTCGGAGATGATGGGGAGAGCTATTCGGATTGGACTCGGTTCCCAAACCCTGATCTTCCGCTTGAGGTGACTAAGGCAAGGGGTAGGATATTTGGAAAATGAGCGCCGCTAACAATACGCTGCAAGATGACGCCTCTACCGTCACGCGATATGCTATGCAAAACCCACGCTAGCTTTGGGTCGGACCTGAGCTTAAGTGTTATACGTTCAAAAAATAAATAGTATTTAAATGATAACAAGAATATTTCGAGTTAAAGTTCATAAAAACTGTGCGGATGAATTTGAAAAAGCATATAAAGAAGTATCAATTCCATTAGTTAAATCACAAAAAGGGTTTGAATCACTCTCAACCGGAAAGCCACTTACAGATAAAAGTTTAGAATATGTGATGATAAGTTACTGGAAAGATTTAGAATCGCTACAAAATTTTGTAGGTGAAAATTGGGAAGCAGCACTAATACCTGATGGTATGGAAAAATTTGTGGATGATTGTTGGTTACACCACTATATTAAAGATGAAAGCGCATAACAATGCGGTAAAAATTTACTCCGATAACCCGCGCGCCGGGTATTTAAAACGTTATGTTTCTAGGAATTATGATGAAATGTTTTAAACACAATGAATCAGATGCTATAGGGCAATGTAAACATTGCTACAAAGGTCTCTGTAAAGAATGTGTCACTGATCTTGGTCACGGATTAGCTTGTAAAGGAATGCATGAAGCTGAAGTTGCGAATATTAATAATCTGATATTGAATAATGCTAAGTCATATTCTACAAGTTCAAAATCAGTATTTATAAGCAATCTCTATTTATTGTTAATTGGTGTTTTATTTATCTGGTTTGGTATTAAGGAATCTAAGTTTCTATTGGCATTCGGAGCACTGTGCATAGTTTTTTGGCTTGTTTTATTAGTTTACAATATAATTTTATTTAGAAAATTAAAAACCGATATAGAAACATAATAATTCGCCGCAAGTGACGCCTCTACCGTCATGCGATATGCTGAGCAAACCCCGCGCCGACTGCGAGTCGGATCTGAGCTTAACCGTTATACCTTTATGGAGATCGTATAGTGTTTTGGGAAAAGAAAACTAAAGACCATCGAGATATTGATCAAATAGTCTTTGATATAGCAGAAAGTCAGCAAGATAAGGACTATATAGCCTTATATAAATCCCTGCCTAATACACAATTGTATATGCCTATAGTTCCTGAGTCTCTACCCCATGGTTCTACTGAGGCTCAGGAAATATTAACCGACAAAAATAGCCAAATTAAAACTCGTAAAATTATCGGTCCAAATGATTAGAGTTTTGTATCTGTGGCTACATCAGAAAACCACCCTTCCTTGCAAGACGGCTATGTGGGAATTGACGTCCTAGAAGCCTTCAAAATACACTAAAAATAGATAACGTTTCAGGTCTTTTGTTGTAAAGTAAAACATCGTACATCGGCTTCGATAAAAAACTAACTCAACACGCCATTAATGTCGCTGAGGTATAACAAGTCATTTAAAACCACAGGGCAAGAAAGCTGCCCTGCTCGGACGCCGCATGAAGCGTGGCGCCGTTTAATTCAAATGTTATGTATTAAAGGAAGATTATGGCTGTACCAACAAAAATTAAAATTAATAGAGAAGAAGAATATTATACTCACTACATCGGAAAATATTCTGGAGAAAATCAGTTTATGGCTCTAATAGGGGCTACATTGCCTGAGCCTCTTCCAAAAGATTGGACTAATCACAAGAAATGGTATGCGATACTTCACACGTTCAATAGTGATGGAAAACACATTGAATCGAAAGCGGTATTCGCTGGGCGTACATGCGATGGAGAAGATGATGTTGTAGATAAGGCAAGAGTAAAACGAAATAAGATGGTTTCGTCTCTAGAAAATGTGTCATTTGAGGATATAAAAATATCATTATTTTCTACTGAGATTGATGGATTTATATTTGGCTTAGTAGACGGCTCAGAACGCAAAGAAGGAATCGAGAAAATAGTTTTATTACCAAATGACTTAGAGTTTTTTAGCCCATGGGATGGTGAGTATGATACATAACAATACGCTGCAAGCGACGCCTCTACCGTCATGCGATATGCTGCGCAAAACCCGCGCTGGCAACAAGTTATACCTGAGCTTAACCGCTAAGAATCATATATGAGAACGGATCGCTACTATCAGTAAAATTTATACTTGCCGTAGTTGAGAAATATTAATGTCTACTGACAGTACGTTGTCAGTAGTGCAGACTTATAATTAGCACTCAATCCAAAAATATGAGGTAGGGTATGTCAAGTAACGATATTATGAATTTAGAATTGCTGAAGGGAGTTGCCGGCTTTTCTGGAATAGAGTTTGGTATATTTAAACTAAAAAAAGGTGTATCAGAGTCTGAGATGCTAAAATCTGCAAAGATTGCTGATCAGAAATTTTTATCTAAAGAAGATGGTTTTCTAGGACATACGGTCTTAAAAGGTGAAGGTGGACTCTATGTTGATTTGACCTTTGCTAGTACAAAGGAAAAGGCTGAAGAAATATGCGGAAAATGGATGAATAATGAATTTACGTTGAAATATCTTGAATTCATTGATCCAGAATCTGTAAATATGTCTTTTTGGTCAAGGATCAAATAAAGGCCTAAAAAGCTCCAGTGGACTGGCTAAAGCGGCACTAGTTTTGTTTGTGCGAAAATGTGTCCTCTTATCATGGTATGCCGCTATAATTGCTCAAAAAAGAAATGAAAAGCAAACATAAAAATATTTTGAATTTCGTTTGCCTCGCTCACCGGAGACCGCGCTACGTGCGTAGTCTCCTAGTTTAACTATTATCACTTTAGAATGATAACAGTCGGATCCATATCGAGAGAATCAGCTGCGAATCTATTTCCTTTTTTGGCTGAGAAATATCGTGGTAGAAGAAAAGCTGTAAAAAATTTTACACATTTGGCGCCGGATTATGTTTTTTGGATATATCCAGATGGTTCATTATATGACGCGAAAGACTCTCACAAGTTAAATACACCTAAGGGGCACAGGTATATACTAAACGATGAGCCTGACTATGGCGGATTTCTGAGGGGGAGAGTTGCAAGTAATTATGGGCCGCAATTAATCGTAGTGTATTGTCGTGAAGAAGCGTTATCTGCTGATAAAAAAAAGATCCAACAGCTTGTGACAGGTTTAGATCAAATACCGATACCGATCCAAGGTACTACCCTAGTCATTAGTGATAATGGAGATATCTATGGTACAGTGAATGATCTTAGAGCAAGGCTGAAAAGCGACTAACATACGGCGTAACTGTACGCTTTTTGCGGTGTACAGTAAGGCAATTCATCAATAATGCGACGGTAATTATTTCTTACCGTAGTTACTTTTCATATAAGATGTGCTCATAGTGCAAACAATAGCACAAACAAAGAAACAGTAGCATAGGATAAAAAGTCTAACAGAATGGGTTATCAATATGCGTTTGATCAATCGGCGTGAGTATCGACTTACATTTTGGCTGCCTTTTAGCTTAGTTGCTAGATTTTAAGTATGGCCGGTCAAGAAATTAAAGAGTACTTCAATGCGACAGAAAATCGAGAGATTCGTTCCGATTTAACCTTCGCGGTTAATCATGTGGGTGACCTTAAGATAGCGATAGATTGTGGTTGTGGCGCTGGAGCAGACATACAGTATTTATCGGCAATGGGTTTTAAAGTGTATGGCTTTGACATAGAGGATGAGTCAATATCAAGATGTAAAAATAGGTTTAAGAATAATCAAGATATCGTTTTGTCGCAAGCGGGATTTAACTCGTTTGAATATCCAAGGGCATCGCTAGTAGTAGCTGATGCAAGTCTATTTTTTTGCCCAAAAATCGATTTTGAGTCTGCTTGGAGGAGTATTTACGAATGTCTTTATCCAAAGGGGATATTTTGTGGTTCCTTTTTAGGGCCTGATGATACTATGGCTGGATTAGAATATGATAAGAGCGCCTTCTGGCCTGATATTTTAATTTTTGATGAAAAAGAAGTAAGGGAAATATTTAAAGACTATGAAATATTCCGTTTTATTGAGCATAAATCATCAGGAAAGACGCCACAGGGAATAGCGCATGATTGGCATATATTTTCGGTCGTTGCGAAGAAACTTAACAATTCCTGCAAGAAGAATGCGTAAAAGCACGACTTTTATTGCTGGGCAAATATATTGCTGTGGATATTGAGTAACTAATTTCTAATGATTCATTGAGCTTGGGTATTTCTAGCCGATACGCAAGTTAGCTTAAACATAGCGAGAAATATCGTCTATTAATTACAGGAAAATACGCAATTAAAGCGTCATTATGAATAGCTAGTGAGTTTACTTAGGTTTTCGCTTATACAGAGTCTAGATCACAGCATTCAGAGAATATCTTGTTATATTCATAATATGGGGTGTTTGGGATATGATACTAACATCACTTTATGTTTTTTTGTTTTGGTTGTGCGGACAGGTTTTTGGAAATAATTTTAAGACTATACTGATTAGCAGCATTATGTCTTGGAGTTTTTTCATTTTATTGTTTTGGTTGGGTTTGGCGAACATGAATTTATCGAGCTGGTTATTTGCAATGTTGGTTCTACCGTTAGCATTTTTGGAAACTTTTGTAGCATGCTTTATTGCATCAAAATTGTATTTAAAAAAAATTACAATCTAAACTGGGTAGCAATATAGGAATAGATTATTTTGCGATTAGTCAAAAATGATCCGCTTTAAGGCGAATACTGTATATACGTGCTAGGCATAAAATATATGAATTTAGAAGATGAAGCGAGTGCCAAAGTGATAGCACTAAAGTATCATGCCTTAGCGCTTGATGAAATAGTTGAATGGGCGGAAAAAGCGATTAAAGCTTTAGATAATCCAGATTTGAATATAATCTCCTTGTCTCTAGTTAGTGACGAATGTGTCGCGATGAATCACTTGAAAAGTGTCGGTATTAACACTAATAAGAATAATGTAGCGAAGTTATTTTTTGGGCATTTTTATAATGCCTTAGATGCTGGTAAAGTTAAGTACGTCGAAATTTCGAAAGCATTGTACTTTTTGGCGAGAGATGGTTACGTTCCAGGAGAGGGATTAACGCGTGATATGCAATATTTCAAGGACGCTCTCGATCTGGCCGAAGCTGGCACCTATGGTGATCCCGAAAATATTAAAAAAGAAATGCTCACTTTTCTCAAAAAATACCGGGCCCAATAAACCAATCCATAATACCATGGATAAATATTGTATTAAATTTACAGAGTCTTATCAGTCAAGCCCTTTAAGTGCTTGACTGCATCGATCGCGTGATTGGCTTAGGTCTAGCTAAGGGGAATAACGATGTATTTTTTAAATATAAAAAAACTAAAAGAAGAAATTAAAGGTAATAAGCTGAGCGAGAAAGATAGGTTTTATTATGTCTTTGTTTATCTCCTTCTTACAAATATAGCATTTGCATTGATAGCGTACTTTCCTGCGGAAACGCGGAATATTTGGGATCTCGTTTATGAGATCGGAAGTGTTCTAATTATATTGGTAAGCGCTATACTGGCATTTAGAGCGAATGGTGGATCGAAGGGTCAAGATTTCCTGGGCAAGTATTTTAGTATATCTTTCGTAATAGCGATAAGATTTATATTATTTTTTATTCCTGTATTCTTTATATTACTAAGAATTATACCATCGCTACAGTATTCTGAAACGACTCTTGAGATAATATTTTTATTCTTACTTTGGCTTGGTTTTTTGTATTGGCGAGTGGTAAAGCATATTTCTGATGTTAAAGTTTAAAAAATAGTATACAAGGTAAGACTATGTCTGTAGATGAAATCGATAATGGCAGTTGGGCTGCGATTGATAAAGTATGTGAAATACTCTATCCGGAGCAAGAGCCTAAGGACTGGGGCGCGGTGTAGCGCTGTAGTTTAGGTGGCGATGATACACTTGATGGTTTATTAGGAATAACCAGAGATGCTAACAGTCATTTCGTTAACGATTTCATCAAGGCTATTAGTTATTCAAGTTAATGCATTTTGATGTATATTTAAAATTAGACAATGGACTAAGATGGAAAAGCGAATAGTCGAATATATCCGTGGCATGCCGAAGATCGAACTTCATCTTCATATTGAAGGCAGTTTCGAACCCAAGCTTGTTTTTGAAATTGCTAAACGCAATAATTTTCAAGTTAAAATCGAAAAGCAAGCTCCACAAAATGAAGTGCAAAAAACGGCAAATAATAAGCTGGCTGATAAAGCGACAGCGATTGGGCTTAGGCCACAGCAAACCGCAGAGGGTGGCATTAAAGTAGTCTTTGATACCCCGAAACAATTAGCACTAGCTTATGACTTTGATAATTTGCAGGAATTTTTGGATATTTATTACGCCGGAATGAATGTTTTACAATCAGAGTTAGACTTCTATGACTTAACAATGGCCTATCTTCGGAAATGTAAAAATCAAAATATTGTTCATGTCGAGATATTCTTTGACCCACAGGGGCATACTTGCCGAGGAGTCTCTTTTGATACTGTGATAAATGGTATTTTTCGTGCCCTGCAAGAGGGTGAGTCAAAACTAGGAATTAGTTCTGGTCTCATTATGAGTTACTTGCGTCACTTAAGTGAGGAGGACGCACTTTCAACTTGGCAAGAAGCGAAGCCACATCTCGATAAGCTTATTGGCATAGGGCTCGATAGCGCTGAACTCGGACATCCACCCGAGAAATTTAAAAACGTTTTTACATTGGCAAGAGAAGAAGAGTTAAAACTAGTGGCTCATGCTGGCGAAGAAGGTCCGCCAGAATATGTCTGGCAAGCACTCGATCTATTGCAAATAGATCGAGTTGATCATGGTAATCGTTCTCTTGAAGATTCAAAACTGGTCGATAGACTGGTTGCAACGAAAAAAATTCTTACCGTATGTCCTTTAAGTAATAATAAGCTTCAAGTTGTTAGTGATATGAAAAGCCACCCCATTAAAAGAATGTTAGATCTAGGTTTAAAGGCAACGGTTAATTCAGATGATCCGGCGTATTTTGGTGGTTATATGAATGAAAATTATGAAGCAGTACAAGCTTCATTAGAATTGAGTTTTGAAGATATTCACGTTCTTGCGCATAATTCAATTGACGGCAGCTTTGTATCCGCTATGTGCAAAGATGAGTTTCGTGCTGCGCTAAATAAGTATCATACTGAGTTCAATCTGGCTTAAAGGGCACCTCTAAAAATAGTCTATTTGCACGCTGGCGGCGTTGTCGAACTTTTTAAAATGCTCATTGACTGTGTATAAACTGCGCTTTTAAAAAGCTCTCCGCCTTGCCAGCGCACAAATATCCTAATTTTTTGAGATGCCCTAATGTCGAAACCACTTAACTTATAACTTTTTGTTTAAGTTATGCTTTAGTTCTTAACAAATTCAGTGTTAAGCTTATCAGTATGAAGTCCTTTATTTTAGAAACCCAAAGAACCATTTTACGGCCATTTAAATCGAAAGACGCTGATGCTGTTTTTACTTCCTATGCATCAGATGCCGAAGTCAGTAAGTTTATGACTTGGCCTACTCACACTAATATAAGTCAAAGCATAGAGTTTATCGAAAGTTGTAAAGCTAATTGGGTTACTGGTGAGGAGCAGACATGGGGTATAGTGCTGAAGGAATCAGATATTTGCATTGGTTGTATTTCTGTCAGAATGACTAGACCAAATGCAGAAATTGGCTATGTAATGGCTAGAAACCATTGGAATAAAGGCATTATGACGGAAGTTGCTAAAGCAGCACTTGACTGGGCAATTTCGCAAGAAGGAATTGTTAGAGTATGGGCAAGCTGTGCACTCGAAAATGCCGGTTCTCAAAGAGTACTTGAGAAAATAGATATGCAACAAGAAAGAATACTTAGGAAGTGGTTGGTCCAGCCGAATTATTCAAGCGAGGCTCAAGATTGTTATGTTTACTCATATATCGAAGCTTAAAGTATTGACCAAAATTATGATGAGAGTAGTGATCGTAATTAGTTTAATATTTTTAAATATGAATGCTATCAGTAAAGCGACTGAAAATAATATTCGCATTAGTGGCAGACTAGATCAGTATTGCCAGATTGAATTTCTGGCCATTAAGAAAAATGTAAATGTTAGAATACTTAAAACGCATGGTGGCGACTTTTATGTTTATCCACCTAAAGTATCGAGTTCATTTACAGGTTGTCAAAACGTTTGGTTGGGAAATGGATTTAAATTAACAACAACACATTACAAGAATGGCATCGTTACTTGGATTAGAGGCCAAGAGCCCAAGGATGTTCGGCCGTATTTTTGTTTATATAAGAATAAATTATTATTTAAAGAAAGTTCGTTCAATATAAAACGCTGTACTGCAACAATAAAGTAAGTCGAACAATGAATAAATATAGAGGGTAGTATTTTATGCCGTACGAAAAAGCAGTGTCAGGATATTTCTTGCATGGCAATTTACTGAAAGCAATTGAGGCAGCAGGTATAACACTAGAGCAAACACGAGATGAAATATTAGAAAAATGTAAATTAGACTCAACGGGAGATAGAAATGAAAGTAGTTAATGTAGATGAAAAAATAATAAATGGCTTGAGTATCCGAACCACGAATAAAGCAGAAATGAATCCAGAAACGGCACAATTAGCTAGTTTATGGGGAGAATTTGATAAGCAGGTGCCAGTTGATTATGAAAATGGCGAAAGAGTTTATGGAGTATATTATCAATACGAGTCTAATCTTGATGGTGAATTTTCCGCGCTTGCAGGATCGCGGGAACCTCTACCCTTAAGCTTGAAATGGTCACAATCAATGCTGGAAAATATTTAATGTTTACCGCGACAGGGGAATTGCCGCAAATAGTAATTGCTACCTGGACGAAAGTTTGGAGTTATTTTTCAGATGAAGATTCAGAATACACGCGAGCTTACACGACAGATTTTGATTACTATAGCGGCCCTAATGAAATAGAGGTTTACATAGCAATACAATGATTAAAGCAATATACATCGCAAAAGAGCATGATGGTACTCAACAGAAAGTTGACTGTATCGAGCTTGTTGAAGGTAAAGGCATTGTCGGCGATCGAAATTATGATAAATCAAAGTGGCCGGGCCAAAATATTACCCTTATTGAGTTAGAGGAAATTAGAAATTATAACAGAGTGTATAAACAAGAAATTGAAATATCATCGACTCGTCGAAATATTATTACAACTGGCGTTAACCTCAATGATCTTGTAGGTAAAAAATTTAGCATAGGTGATGTCCGTTTTAAAGGAGTTGAGCTATGTGAACCCTGTGGAATATTGGGCGACATGTTAAAAAATGACACAATTGATAAAAAAGATGTTGTCGCAGCCTTATTGCATAAAGGTGGCTTGCGTGCAGATGTATTAAATAGCGGTTCTATTAAAATTGGAATGCAATTAAATACTAATATATAGCTACTAGTCGACTAGATGCAAGTAATTGTTGCATCTGATACAAATAAAGTGAGATTTAATGTGATACTGGAAATTGCAATGTTAGATGTAAAGTCAGGTTTGGAATTGGAGTTTGAAAACGCCTTTAGC
>QIKQ01000157.1 GCA_003233075.1 Gammaproteobacteria bacterium | reverse complement strand
AGCTTCGAAAGCGATATTATCGGTCACTTATTTTGTTTAGTGAATGCGACTATTAAACATCGAGATAAAAAAGTTAACGGGACAGCAGTGAGAAACAGTATAATTATATTTAAGTCTACCCCGGCTCTGAAGAGCCGGGCTACAAATCAATTATTAGGCAACAGCGGCGGGTTTTGAAGCGAGTTCTTCGGTGAGTTGTTTCATCAGCACGACGATGGCATAAATGCCAACGTGACGATTTGGCGATAAGTGATCGGCAAGATTTAGTTTTTCAAAAACCTCATCGATGTCTAATTTTTTAATTTCTTCATGGCTTCGGTCTGAACAAAGCTGTATTAATATTGCCAACACGCCTTTAATGATTGCAGTATCACAAAAACCGTTAAATGAAATTTTGTTTGGGTCCTCAGCGTTTCTATGCGGGCAAACGTAAACTGTGCTCATACAACCTTTGACTTGATTTTTATCCACCATTTCCGCTTCAGGCATATCCGGCATTAACTCACCTAACTCGACCAAGTACTCATAACGCTGATCCCAGTCACCGAGTATTTCAAACATATCCACAATTTCATCGAGTGTCATATTGTATTAATTTTAGCTTAAACGCTAAAAGATTCTCCGCAACCACACATATCTTTAATATTTGGATTTTTAAATTCAAAACCTTGATTGAGTACATTGTTCGATAAGTAATCGATTTCCATACCATCGACCATTTTCATACAATCTGGCTCGACAATGATCTTCACACCAAAACTTTCAAACACTAAATCGTTATCATTAATATCATCCGCGTAGTCAACCACATAAGCGAAACCAGTGCAGCCACTTTTCTTGGTGCCTAATCTTAAACCAACGCCATTACCACGTTTCGCAATCATGGATTCGACGTGTTTTGCTGCTGATTGTGTTAATGATACTGACATACATATTTCCTTTTGGGTTTAGACCACTTACCTATCTAGAAAAAACCTAAATCTAATTTCGCTGCATCTGACATACATTCCTGAGTCCAGGGCGGATCCCAAACGAGCTCAACTTTGACATTATTGATTTCTGCGACCGATGCCGTAGCCTGCTCTACCTGAGCAACTAGTTGCCCTGCCACTGGGCAGCCTGGCGCCGTCAAGGTCATATCAATCGCGACGTCCTTATTTTCCTTAATATCAATTTTATAGATCAGACCTAAGTCGTAAATATTAACTGATATTTCTGGATCGTATACTGTCTGTATCGCCTGAATAATTTGTTCCTCAAGCGTACCATCCGTAGGGATATTGGTTTCCGCGATATCCATAACTTCAACACTAGATGTAGGGTCACCAAATTTGACTACTTTAGAATTTACTTTCATGATTAACCCTAAATCTATGGTTTGGTGTTTGCGCTCAATAACTGAGCTCTTATCTTGGCCTCGATACGTGTTCGCATACTTTCGGTAGGACAAGACATTAAAACTTCATTAGCGAAACCCAACGATAACATTTTTCGCGCCTCAACTTCACTGATCCCGCGCGAACGCAGATAAAATATGTGATCTGGGTCAAGTTGACCGATTGTCGTGCCGTGACTGCATTTGACATCATCAGCATAAATTTCTAACTGAGGCTTAGTGTCCACTTCGGCATCACGGGTCAGTAATAAATTGGCGTTAGACAAATTAGCATTCGTTAACTGAGCGTCTTTTTCAACCAATATGCGGCCGTCGAACACTGCTCTGCCCTTACCATATAAAATACCTTTAAAGTGCTCTTCACTCGTAGTATTTGGTACTAAATGTTCAATATTCAAGTGAAAATCAATTAACTGTTTTTCACCAATGGTATACAAACCGTTTATATCACAATGAGCGCCTTCGCCTTTCATTGAGGCATTAATATCAGTGCGCGACCATACCCCACCTAAGGCGATACTGGTATTCCTGTACACACTATTTGAATCTTGAACTAAGTTAATATTCGAAATATGATACGCCGCATGGCTTTCATCTTGAAACCAGGCATGCGTTAATTTTGAATCTTTCGCTAGTTTAATGTCGGTCACACCATTATTAAAATAAACTGAATCACCTGTGCTTATGTATTGTTCGACTAGAGTCGCTTCAGCACCCTCATCAAGCACAATCAAATTGCGGGGTTGCACCACCAGCTGATTTTCTAAGCTTAAAGTCAAATAAATCACTTCAATCGGTTTGCTTACTTTAGTATTAGCTGAGACATGCAAATACAAGCCATCATTAATTGCCGCAGCATTTAATTCACTAAAGACATGCGTACTCGGAGAACTCGCTAAAATCTGAGATCTAATCGTTTCAGACTCAATACCCAAACTTGCGCGTAAACTGCCTAAGCTTACTTCCTTCTCTAAGCCATTCGTTCTTGACAGATCTGTCACAATGCGACCATTGGCAAAAACTAAGCGATAACAGTCATCATCTGCAAAGAAAATTTGGTCCCGTATGTCGCCAGCTTGCAATGCGCTAAAATCTGGAGTCGGACTTTCAAACTCTTGCTTTAATAAATTGTCCACACTGGTATAACGCCAAACTTCTTGCTTGCGTGTTGGTTTTCCCAAACGCAGCATTTCAGCTTTTGCTTGTTCACGTTTTTCTTGCAACCAAGTTAGATCGGCACCCGGCAAGTCAGTCACCGCTTGCGCTAGAATACGATCAAACCACTTATTTTGGTCACTTAGAACTGTCATGCAGCAGACTCCTCAGTCAACCAGCCATAACCTTTTTCTTCTAACTCCAGCGCGAGAGATTTATCGCCAGATTTAATGATCTTGCCGTCAGAGAGTACATGCACGAAATCAGGTTCTATATAATCGAGCAAACGCTGGTAATGAGTCACAATAACCATCGCTCGGTCCGGAGAGCGTAATTTATTAACACCATCTGCAACAATACGCAGTGCATCAATATCTAAGCCCGAATCGGTTTCATCCAATAAAGCCAGCTTAGGTTCAAGCAATGCCATTTGTAAAATTTCATTACGTTTTTTCTCGCCGCCTGAAAAACCGGCATTGACATTTCGTTTTAAGAACTTCTCATCCATTCCAACAAATTTAACTTTTTCTTTAATCAATTTCATAAATTCAACAGACGTTAATTCTTTTTCGCCTCTTGCAACTCGAATCGCGTTTAGCGAGGCCTTTAAGAAATAAGTATTATTCACACCGGCCAACTCAACCGGATACTGCATCGCTAGAAATATTCCAGCATGGGCTCGCTCTTCTGTTTCCAATTCAAAAAGATCTTTACCGTCATACAAGACTTCACCGCCCGTGACTTCATAACCGTCCCGACCTGCTAATATATGAGCCAAGGTACTTTTACCCGAACCATTTGGACCCATGATCGCGTGTATCTCACCGGCTTTTACTTCTAGGTTTAAACCTTTTAGTATCGGTTTATCCTCGACTGCCACTTGTAAATTTTTAATTGATAACATATTGTGTCTCTGTACTTAATAATATAATAATATAATTAACAAAACTTAGCCGACTGCGCCTTCTAAAGTGATGCTCAATAATTTTTGGGCCTCTACGGCGAACTCCATCGGTAACTCATTAAAAACTTCTTTACAAAAACCATTCACGATCATTGATACTGCATTTTCTTCACTAATGCCGCGTTGCCGACAATAAAACAACTGGTCTTCGCCAATTTTTGATGTCGTTGCCTCATGCTCAACTTTCGCAGTTGGATTACGAACCTCGATATAAGGAAAGGTATGCGCGCCACACTGATCGCCAATTAATAATGAGTCACACTGAGTGTGATTTCTGGCATTTTCAGCTCGGGGTGTCATCCGCACCAAACCGCGATAGGTGTTTTGACCTTTCGCTGCCGAAATACCTTTTGAAACAATAGTGCTCGAAGTGTTTTTACCCATGTGAATCATTTTTGTACCAGTATCAGCTTGCTGCATACCGCGCGTCACAGCGACTGAGTAAAATTCACCAACAGAATCATCACCGCGTAAAATACAACTTGGATATTTCCAGGTAATTGACGAACCCGTTTCGACTTGAGTCCAAGATATTCGAGATCGATCACCACGGCATTCACCACGTTTGGTGACAAAATTGTAAATACCGCCCTTGCCGTTAGCATCACCTGGATACCAATTTTGCACTGTGGAATATTTAATGGTGGCGTCCGTCATTGCTACTAATTCAACAACTGCCGCATGTAATTGGTTTTCATCGCGCGAGGGTGCAGTACAACCTTCTAAATAGCTGACATGACTTTGGTCTTCCGCGATAATCAAGGTACGCTCGAATTGACCCGTATTTGCTTCATTGATTCGGAAGTAGGTTGATAACTCCATTGGGCAACGCACACCTTTTGGAATATAAACAAAGGTGCCATCACTATAAACAGCTGCGTTTAAAGCAGCGAAATAATTGTCTTTATAAGAAACAATACTGCCTAAGTGTTGCTGTACTATTTCGGGGTACTCTTGTATCGCTTCGGATATAGAACAAAAAATAACGCCTGCTTCAGCCAAGGTCGATCTAAATGTGGTTGCAATCGAAACACTGTCAAATACAACATCAACCGCAATACCATTTAAGGCTTTTTGTTCATCCAGCGGAATGCCTAATTTCTTATAGGTTTCCAAAATTTCTGGATCAATTTCATCTAAGCTTTGCGGGCCATCTCCAGGACGCTTGGGCGCTGAATAATAGGAAATGGATTGAAAATCAATTGGCTCTTTCTTAATGTGCGCCCAATCGGGGCTATCCATTGTTAACCAATGGCGATAGGCTTGAAGTCTTTTATCTAAGGCCCACTCTGGCTCTTGTTTTTTCGCAGACAAACGACGAATAACATCCTCATCCAATCCGGGTGGAAATGTTTCTGATTCTACTTCTGTGACGAATCCATGCTCATAATCCGAGTCAATAATTTCGTCGACTTTTTTGCTTTTTGAGCTCATAATAGCGTCAACCTAACCAATTAAAATAAACCTGAGTAATTTAGTCAAGTATTCTAAACCTTCGCCATCGAAATTCAACCCCCAAATAGTGTAAGAATAAGATATATAAAGAAAAATGTGAATTACTCTCATTTAGGAAACCTCCTAAATTGCTGATTATAGACAGGTTTATTAGAGAACTCTAATTTAGACC
Organism: Gammaproteobacteria bacterium; assembly: GCA_003233075.1. Classification (GTDB taxonomy): domain Bacteria; phylum Pseudomonadota; class Gammaproteobacteria; order SZUA-21; family SZUA-21; genus SZUA-41. The sequence continues at coordinate 3,743 of QIKQ01000157.1, read as the reverse complement.
TAGAGGGATTAATGAGGTTATTATTTTTTTTCTATTATTACTCCTGAAATATTGATTTTTTCTCCAATATTCTAGAGAGGCTGCCTAGAAATTCAGCTGACCAGTGGCCATTCGATCATAAATAAGCTCAGCAGATTCTCGACGAGCTGTAGGATTAAGTAAATGCTGCTTAGTTTCCTCCACACTCAAAATGTGCGTTACCTCTGCGCCATTGAGTAACAAATAATCAGATAAATAGAATCGGTGACATTGATCCGGGCTCTTTTCAGCACACATCACAGCTAAATTACCTTTTGTACTTAAGCTAATCAGCTGCTTAGCACTATTTTGAAATAAACTGCTTTCCATGTGATCAGCATAGGCCCGAAACCCTTCAGACTCGATTGCCGTATGCCTCGATGACTTTAGCGACTTGCGTTTACCGCCTAATTGTCTTCCCGCCCAGTTATATTGAATTTTTTTGCTATTCAACAAAAAACGAAGATCTTCCTGGTTAAATTGAGGATGAAGTTTGGAATTTGGATAAGCCCGCACATCAACTAAAATCTCTATTTTTTTTACTAATAAAGTACCGACAAATTCTTTACTAGAGAGATTGCTATGACCAATGGTATATATCATCACATTTCCGTGTAAGCTCGATGGTATGGCTGGATTACACGTATTAGTATATCATTATTCCAGCTGAAGCAAGTTATCTGTATTTGCTTATTTTGAGACCAAGTTTCTCTCTTGGCTGGCGAGCAATTCCAATTCACTTACACTCATCACTATTGCAGTTTGATGATATCGACTGTGAGCCTGCCACAAAACACCTCTGACATTAATGGTTTTGCCTATCAGTTGTTTTACTAATTCGAACTGCTTTAAGTTTAAGTGCAATTGAACTTTGCTGATATTGCCGTAAGGTCTATTTAAACTAGTCGACTTTCCCGCCATACAGCGAACATCCGCAAGCTCCAGTATCCAATATTCTTGATAATTGACATTTTCAGTTATAAGCGGCTTATCAGCTTGTTGATTAGAAACATGCTTGACTAGAACGCCACTCAAGGTTTCCAGATTAGGGGCATACTGACTACAAACACTTGCAAGGCTTGTAGTAGATACAGTGAACAAAATGCAAATAAGAAAAATCCAGTTGCTCTTCATTTCAATCTCCATTAATTAGTTACATACTAAATTTAACGAATTTTAATTACGCTAATGAGGTGCAACAATGTAAACTTAGAGATTAATTGTGGCGAAATTATGATTGCACTATTTAGAGGTGCCCTTTACTAAACTAATAAAACCAGACTAGACGATCTGCAAAATCTAACTCATTTTATCAACAGCTTAATATTCATTATTAAATTATCTGTTCTTTTTTTATACATGGCTCAAATAGAATATTGAGTTTAAAATATCTCCGTGCAAGTAAGAAAAAAATTAATTCCCTTTGTATATTAGTAACTTAATCAAATGAGTAACAATTCCTTATTAGTATATATAGAACTGCTATCAAAAAATGCGAAGTCAAAGACTTGACGTCTAATACCCTATAAATAGTAAAATGGGCTCAATTAAATAATGTTTGCAATGCCTAAGGCACCAAGAAAATAAAAAATATATATAAAGCAGAAAAAAAATCGTACATCACAAAAATAAGTTGGAGAGTGAAATGCTAAAGGTCAAATTTCATCAGAAGTTACGCTATAAATTTGACAATTTTATTGCTAAGGGCGGCGGTTCTATTTTTCTAAGTTTAATCATTGTCTTTATCATTGCAATAATCATCATCGGCGGAATTCGAGTTCTATTTTTTCAATTAAATCCAGCAGGCGTAACAGATCCCGGTTTAAGTAGTTTAACAAAAAGTATTTGGGGCGTATTCGTACAGTTTACTGACCCGGGCACCATGTACTATGACAATGATTCCTCCGGCGCATTCAAAACCATAGCGGTTATATCCGGGCTCAGCGGCGTTGTTATGATGTCGATGGTGATCGCGGTATTAACCACTGCGCTCGACCAAAAACTTGCCTTCTTAAGAAAGGGCCATTCCAAAGTAATTGAAAATGACCATACCTTAATCTTAGGTTGGAATGAACGCGTCATTGAAATTCTTCGTGAACTAATCCTTGCTAATGAAAGTGAGCGAAATCCTTCTGTTGTCATTATGTCTGAAGAAGAAAAAGAATTTATGGATGACCACCTTGGCAATACTCTAAAAGAAAAAACCAATACCCGTATAATATCTCGATCAGGAAACACGGCGTCCTTAGGTGATCTTGAACGAGTATCGGTCGACAGTTGTAGATCGGTCATTGTACTCGCTAATTGTGGTGATTCTGCCGACGCAGAACTTAAAGCGGCCAGCGACGCTAAAGTAATAAAATCTGTCTTGGCTATAGATGCCTCTCGCAATGAAGATAGCGATTTCCACATTGTGGCGGAAATATTTGAAGAAACAAATCGACAAATAGTTGAAAGTATCGCGCCTGATAATATCACCACCGTTAATACTTTAGATATATTAGCCAAAATTTTAGTGCAAACATCACGATCAAGCGGTCTGGCGGTTGTTTACAGCGAATTACTCTCTTTTGATGGATGTGAAATGTATTTCCATAATGCAACATGGAATAATGCACGCTTTGGCGATATTCAATATCACTTCCCAGATGGCGTGCCCATCGGGGTAAGAACTGCCGACGGTGCGGTAAAAGTGAATCCCCCCGCTGATATTATCTTAAATGATGACGATGATATTTTAATAATCGCTGATGATGATTCCACTATTAAATTTAAAAAACGAGCTGTTGCAAAACCAACTGAATACCCACTCTCCACAGCTAGGCTAGAGGCGAAACAAGAAAAAAATCTTCTGATAGGCTGGAACTCTAAAGCACCAATCTTCATTACAGAACTTGCCGATTATGTTAGAGATGATTCCGTAGTTGACATTGTATTGCATAAACCTAGCAATAAGCTCAGACAAGAAATCGAAGCGCTTCAAGCAGACCTAAGCTCTATAAAAATCAATTTAATTGACCTTGACCCTTTTAAAAAGGTCACGCTTGAATCTTTAGAACCTTACAGCTATAACGATATCATTATACTTAGCCAAAGCGGTGGGTCGACAGACCCCGAGAGAACCGACTCTGAAACTATCATTATTTTACTCTTACTCAGACAGATTTTAGCAGAACATCCAAGCAAAATTGACGACCTTCAACTTATTACTGAAGTTATGAATTCTGAAAACCAGGATTTAATCTCGAAAGCGGGCGTCAACGATTTTATTATATCAAACCGTTTTGTTAGTAATATACTCGCGCAAATTAGTGAAGAAGCCGACATTAAAGACGTCTACGATGATTTGTTTGAAGAAGACGGCTCAGAAATTTACTTAAAACCAGTGCATTTGTATTTCGATACCTTGCCAGATGAGGTTATTTTTGCCGACCTCATGGCGATTGCGCAAAAACGCGAAGAAATTTGTATCGGTGTACGTATTGGCGCTGACTCTGCTGACCTAGAAGCTAACTTTGGAGTTGAACTCATTCCAGAGAAAAAAGAGAAATATAAATTAACAAAAGATGATTTCTTAGTTGTCGTTGCGGAAGACGAACTATAGAAACCACACACATTAAACCTCTGAATTGAACCTAGCCCGCATTTCTCACAGCCCGTCTACTGCGACGGCCCAATTGCATACTATGACACGTTTTCACTCGGTCCAAGCGCTCGACATAGTG
>QIKQ01000339.1 GCA_003233075.1 Gammaproteobacteria bacterium | reverse complement strand
TGGCAGGCCAATGCCATTAACTTAAAGCAATGTTACAAAATTAAGTAGCCTGTAGGAGGCGTTTGCAAAACGCCAAGTACAGGGAAATAATAACGATTTGAATAGATTTTCCTGTACTCGCTGCTCTCCTACAGGCTACAATAAATTTAATTATTCTTAAGTTAATGGCTTGCTGGACAAGCTACGGTTATTGTCTTTTGTCGCGAAAGTCAAACGATGCCGAAAGGACAGTCAAATTCTGCAGCTTACATCCGGTTTTTAAGTAAAAACTTATTCTCAAACCACAAAATTAAATTCTCGGCACGAGTAAATCCGAGTGACAAAGCAATTAAAACACCAATGCCATTTGCAGTCGCATCATACCAATCAAAAAAGCGCACGCCGCCTAGGGCTTGAAAATATTCTAAAGACACGCCTAGTGCGATAAAGGCAATTGCCAGCAAGAGCCGCGCTAAAAAAGAATAAATTAATTGCACATACCAAAGCATTAATAATAAATAAGCGGTAATATGCATTAATTTATCGGCAAATTTAAAACTAAAAATAATCTTGGGTGGGTCGTGCCACAAGGAGCCGAATACAATTCCTAGCAATAATAAAACCGCAAGCAAATACCAAATGATTCGATATTTATAATCGGGCGTACTTCTATAAGCCACTTGCTATCGTTCCGACATAGATAAAATAAAACAAACCAGCGCCTAACAACAATCGATAGGCTACAAATGGAATCATACCAATACGTTCAATAAATTTTATAAATAAATAAATGCAACAATAGGCCGTTATCGCTGACACTGCAATGCCAATACTAAGCACTGTCCAGTCTAAATTGACTTTAGTTGCGTCGGTTGAAATCTTATAAAACTCAGCGCCCGCCGCTAAAAGAATCGCTGGAATTGATATCAAAAACGAAAATCGTGCAGCGTCTTTTCGATTAATGCCTATCATGAGTGCGGCGGTAATTGTAATGCCGGATCGTGACGTACCTGGAATCAGCGCGATTGTTTGCGCGATGCCGATTATAAGTACATCTTTCCAATTTATATCACTCAACTTGCGAGTTCTTGGCTTCATTAAATCAACCATTAACAAGGCAATGCCAAAAACGATAGTGGTGGTCGCGACAACAAAAGCCGACTCACGTAATTTAACCCCCATAAAATAGACAATCGCAATTAAGCTTGCTACAACTGCCAAGGCGAACAGACTGTATTTAATCTGTAATATTTTCTTGCGAATAATAAAATAGATGAGACAAATAGAAAAGAGTGCCAGTATTAAACCACTAAAGGTAATCGCCTCATCATAATGCGCATCGTAAATATAATGAAAATTAAGTCCAACTATACCAATTGGTACTGTTGCCCATAATACCGCCCAGGCAATTGAGCTTTCACCAACTTGTTGACGCTGACCAATTGAACGCCCCCAATCAGCCGTCAGTGAAACAATATCTTTGCGGAAATACAATATGACTGCGATTAAACTGCCGAAATGTACTGCAACATCAAATGCAACATTTTGAACTTGTTGGCCAGCAATAATAGGATACAAAACTAAATGGCCGGAACTACTCACGGGTAAAAATTCAGTAATGCCTTGAATTAATGCTAAATAAACTGCCGTTGCGGTATCCAGATTATTAACTACGACCGGATCAACCGTTGCGGTTAGTAAAACAAGATGACCTGAATTAACTATCGTATTGAACTCAGCAAACCCTTGGATTAAGGTCAAATAAAGTGCCTGAAATTCGTACAAAATTAAACCCTTATTAGAATAGTATTGATAAGTTTATAGAATATTTGATTCATAATCTATGCGTCTGATCGAATTTTTCAAAGCCTCGCAACTTGTTAACCAGATTTTTACTAAAGCCTATGACTTTAAAACGCTCACCCATCTCACCTGGCAAGGTTAAGTGTTTTATTTCTTGCGCCATCTTTAAGTACCCTTCTGGTTCCTTGCTTAATTTTTCCTGAGCTATTTCATCAAGTCCTGTTTGAATAAGAAAATGCGCTTGAGGACAATATCCAGCAATATTCAAACCAAAGCCTGTCGCATGAGCTGCCACGGCCGAAAAATCCACAAACGCACTAATGTCTTGCAAGCCTACTAGTATAAACGGGTTATCGTGTGCGTGATGACGATAATTACATATTAGTGTGCCATCATTGCGTTGCTCATGATAATATTCAGTCGCAGTGTAACCATAATCAATAAGAAGTAAGACGCCTCGATCCAGGCATCCCGCGATGGATTTCATCCAAGGTTTAAGCCACAAATTTATCTCTGAAGAATAAGTGCTTGTTGCATGCTCGCCTGACATTTTAGCTTGAATGCTTGATTCGATTTCATGTACAAAACTACTTAACTCAGGATCAACATCCATTAATTTGTATTGGAAGCCACCGTTTTGAAAGCAAACACCCCACTCCATTAGCTTCTGCTTTTCAAAATGAAATCGTTTTACCGGCATCGCGTCAAGCAATTCATTAGCGACAATCACCCCTGAAAAGTGCTCTGGCAAATGACTCAACCAGTGAAATCGAGATAGACAATCGGGAAATTCGTTTTCGACAAGTTGTTTTTGCCTTTGCTGAAGATCTGGGCTGGTTTCTAAAAAATAATAATGCTCTGGAAGACAATCTAACTTGTCTAGCGCAGTCATCAAGTCTAATGCTAACTTGCCATTACCAGGTCCTATTTCCAGTAAGTCAAACGTCTGATTGTTTTGCTTAAACTCAGAAAATATTTCCTCGCACTGAATTGCCAGGCATTGACCAAACACCGATGAAACTTCCGGCGCGGTAATAAAATCACCCTGTTCACCAAATTTTCGTGTCGCCGAAACATAATATCCCAAGCCAGGCTCATAAAGTGCCGCTTGCATATACTTATCAAATGGTAAAATTCCATTCGATTGCTCTATTAATTGGCGTATGCGCTCGCAAAGTTTATAATGAGAGTCATGTTCAGATTCTTCAGGAATAGGTAACTGTAACAAACCTGCATCCGCAAGTTGATTCTGAATAGACTTAATTTTTCGGCTATGATGCTCCATAAGGAGCGAATCATACCTGCTGAGAAACGACATTGCGAATTTTTAAACAAAAGTAAACCTTATGGAAAAGCAAATTAAACCCCTAAACGACAAAGTTGCACTTATCACCGGTGGGTCTCAGCGCATAGGCGCTTGCATCATCGAGTATTTACACCAGCAAGGTGCCAATATCGTCTTGCATTATAGATCTAGCAAGAAATCGGCAGAAGCCTTAGCAGTTAAGTTAAATGCGCAAAGAAGCGATTCGGTCGTTTTGATTCAATCCGATCTTGCTACTTCGACCGTTGATCAATTTTCAAAATTAGTCACAACGGCAGAATCCACCTGGAATCGACTCGATATCCTTATTAATAATGCATCCAGCTTTTACCCCACGCCAATAGGAGAAATTACTGATCTGCATTGGTTAGACCTAATGGCGACCAATTTAAAGGCACCGCTATTTTTAAGCCAGGCAGCTGCGCCCTTACTTGCAAAAAACAAAGGTTGTATTGTGAATATGATCGATGTTCACGCGGAGCGGCCAATGAAAAACCACAGCGTTTATTGCATATCCAAAGCGGGACTTGCCATGTTAACCAAATCGCTCGCCAAAGAACTAGGACCCGATGTGCGCGTTAATGGCGTTGCCCCTGGCGCTATTCTTTGGCCAGAAAATGAATTAGACCAAGACAGTAAAAAACAAATACTAGACCGAACTTTTCTGAAACGCGCAGGTTCGCCGCAAGACATTGCGCAAACTATTTTATTTTTAGTGAGCAATGCGAATTATATTACAGGTCAGATTATTGCAGTGGATGGCGGCCGCAGCCAGAATATTTAGTGTCATTGCGAAAACGCAGAGCGCTTGAAGCAGCCTCCTAAATCGACACGTCGCCCAGAGCAAGCGAAGCTTGCGTGGGATCTCCTAATTCGACACGTCGTCCAGAGCAAGCGAAGCTTGCGTGGGATCTCCTAATTTCTATTGTTTACCTAAAAGAAGTAAATCATCAACTAGACTATGAGATTATTCGTAAGCGAGATCCTTCGTAAGCTTCGCTTACTCTGGACGCTAGGGCGGATTGCTTCAGCTGCTTTTTGCAGCTTCGCAATGACCAGTTACAATTAAAACTTAGCCGACATGTGCTTGCCCATACTGATCACATTCCAACGCTCATGTTTAATCAAGGTAAAAGTTCGTTTATCAACCCCATTGCTAGCCTTTTTATTCTCTTCGAAATTAGCATAAATATATTCGACATGAGCTACTGCTCGACGTTTATTGAAATGTTGCAAGCGAATTCTTTTAATTGCTTTAATTTTATAATGCCCAGACCACAAGCCATTTCTATTATAATATTTTGTAACCAATACTTTTGCGATGTTGTTATCGATTTCGTAACGAAAACCTTTTTCCTTTTTAACTTTTTCTATTTTTTCTACTTTCGCCGTATCGCTTACTTTTTCTTTTTTAACTTCTTTTACGTTTTCCACTTCCACCGCATCGCTAACTTTTTCTTCCTCTTGGTCCGCATTTTTCTTTGCTTCTTTTTTTGCTTCTTTCTGTATTTCTTTCTCTATCTCATCTTCTATTTCTGGATCACTCGCAAAAACTGCCAGACTCACTATAGCCATTAGCAATAGGAAGATCAGTTTCTGCCACTTATTATGTTTTCTGATATTAACCATAACTCGAATCTCCATATAAGCACCCATAGTTAAGTAAAAGGTACTTTATATTTTTTATTATGCTTTGTTTATTTAAATAGTTTTCGATAACTATTTCGCAAAATATTACTCTTTAGTTTTTAGTTAGCTAATACTGCTGTTTAAATACGTCCTTCAGAGAGATCTACTAAAAAATCGATAAGCAGTTTTGCTACATCCTCAAGAAACACCTTAGCACAAGGGCACTCAATTCGGCAATGTGCTTTGCTGGCTAACAGTCTAATTCAACCCTAACCAAGTTTTGGCTTTTCGCACCTTCACTCGACTTAAACTCATTCCAAAGCCGCTGATAGCTTAATTGTTTGACCGGATGCAACTGTTCAGCACACAATTCCGACAAAGGTTTTAAGACAAAGGCATAACGTGTGATTTCGTCCCGCGGTAACTTCACTGGACCCTGATCAGTAACCAACTCATCGTAGAGCAAAATATCAATATCCAAAGTACGAGGAGAAAATTTCGGTTGGCTACGATCACGTCCTGATAGGTCTTCAATTAGATGCAGTCGCTTCGATAATTCAATTAGGTCCAGCTCAGTTTTAAAACCAACTACCAGATTAAAAAACGGATCACCATCAAAACCAATCGCATCATTCTCATAAATATTTGATAATTGCAAATCGCCAAAACGAGATTTTAATTGAGTTAGGCACTGGCAAATATTCTTATTACGACTTACGTTACTGCCAACACTGACATAAACTTGAGTCATCAGTGTTATTTTGAACCACGCTCGATAACAACGCCCACATCGCGAGCGACACTCACTGCCCCTTCCTTATTTAATATCAACTTTAACCAGGGAACCTTAAATTCTTGAATGACTATTTCACAAATTCTTTCTGCAAGCGTTTCCACCAATTGAAATTCAGACTCCTCGACAAACTCAACAAGACGTTTAGAAACTGCTTTATAGTCAAGCGCATGTTCTATGCTGTCGGATTCAGCGGCTTTTTTGATATCCCAGGCCATTTCTAAATCGAACACGACTTCTTGTTTAGTCGTTCGCTCCCAATCGTAAATACCTATGATGGTCTTAATGCGTAAATCTCTAATAAAAACAATATCCACTTGTCTCTCGCTTTTGTGTAAATTTTATAGACTTATTATTTTGAAAGGTGTCAGGTCTAGTTTTGCATGATCTTTTAGTAAAATAAATAAATAAATTCTATTTGTTTTAAAAAAAAGATCATGCAAAACTAGACCTAACACCTTAAAGACACCTTAAACGATAAAACTAAAAACATATGAGCATCATTGACATAACACTTATCCTATCCGGATACCTATTTGGATCACTTTCCAGCGCCATCATTATAGCTAAAATGATGTCCCTGCCTGATCCTCGTTCGGAAGGTTCGAATAATCCCGGCGCCACTAACATGATGCGTATTGGCGGCAAAAAAGCGGCCATCTTTACTTTACTTGGAGATGTGCTTAAGGGTGTCATTCCAGTTGCAATAACCCATTTTGCCACCTTGGGAGCAGACAGTTTAGTTTTAATGTGCGTTGCTTTTGCCGCATTTCTTGGCCACCTCTACCCGGTCTTTTTTGAATTTAAAGGCGGCAAAGGTGTCGCGACCGCGATTGGCGTGCTTTTCACAGCGATCTGGCCTATCGGACTCTTTATTTGTTTTACTTGGGCGAGCATTTATCTCTTAGTTAGGATCTCTTCTCTCTCCGCACTTACCGCGTTTTTACTCGCGCCTTTTTTCGCTTTCTATATGGATTACCAGGATGCTGTTGTTTATACAACTAGCCTGATTACAATTATTCTATTTTGGCGACATAAAACCAATATTCAAAAATTGATTGCCGGTACCGAAGGCAAACCTTCAAAATAAATCTTTTCGCTTTGTAGCCCGGCTCTTTACGCGTGCAGGGATGCACGTGGTAGAGCAACGCAGGAGCAGTTGCCGAGAGCCGGGCTACATTGTCGACACGAATTTAAATAGCATCAAGATCCTCCAATCGCCAGCGTGGCATACCCTTGATAATAGGCGGCTCTGTGTGACCCGCCGCCAAACGCAAACTACCGGCATACGCGATCATTGCGCCATTGTCCGTACAAAACTCTGCACGCGGATAATAAACTTCAAAGTCTAACTTTTTAGCCTTTAAATTTAAGTTTTGTCGCAGCGACTCATTCGCACCAACACCACCTGCGACGATTAAACGTTGATATTTTGTTTCGGCCATCGCTCGGCAGCTTTTAATTAGCAAAGTATCAACTGCCGCTTCCTGGAACGCGTAAGCAATGTCTGCTTGAGTTTGCAGATCAAGATTATAAGGAGCTCGACTCTCTTTGCTGTGGTCCTGAATTGTATTCAGGGCAAATGTTTTTAAACCACTAAAACTAAAATTTAACCCTGGTCGATTAGTCATCGGCCGCGGAAATTTGAATCGACCCTGTTTACCAGATTCGGCTAGTTTAGCGAGAGCGGGCCCACCCGGATAAGATAAGCCCAATAGCTTGGCGGTCTTGTCGAAGGCCTCGCCAACCGCATCGTCGACCGACTCGCCCAATATCGTGTAACGACCAACGCCCTTTACGTCAACCAGTAAAGTATGACCACCTGAAACCAGTAAGGCGACAAAAGGAAATTCAGGTGGGTTTTCCTCCAACATGGGAGCAAGTAAATGACCCTCCATATGGTGCACCGCAACTGCTGGAATATTCAACGCCCAAGCCATGCTCCGGCCAATCGCTGAACCGACCAGTAAAGCGCCGATTAATCCAGGCCCTTGGGTGTAGGCAATTCCGTCGAGCTGGTCTACACTCATGCTTGCATCATCTAAGACCTGCTGGATTAGGGGCAGAGTCTTACGAATATGGTCTCTGGAGGCCAATTCAGGCACTACACCGCCATATTCAGCATGAATTTCGATTTGGCTATAAAGGCGATGGGCAACTAAGCCGTTATCTGTGTCGAATAAAGCAACACCTGTTTCATCGCAACTGCTTTCAATTCCTAATACACGCACGAAAAATACCCTTATTTTTCTGTAAATTTTGCTATTTGGCCGCGAAGCGTTTAAAATCGCGCACTTTATCAATAATGTGGCTCAATAACCAGACCATACTACAAATAGGACAGAGGTTAATAAATTCATGCCCCACGTAAAAGTTCGAGACAATGAGCCTTTTGACGTCGCACTAAGACGTTTTAAGAGATCCTGCGAAAAAGCAGGCGTATTAGCTGAAATTCGCCGTCGTGAATTTTACGAAAAGCCGACTGCTGAGCGCAAGCGAAAAGCTGCAGCTGCCGTAAAACGACACGCGAAAAAACTCCAGCGCGAAACTCTTAGACGCACTCGTCTTTATTAATAGCTCATCACTTTACTCACTCATGCTTGTTACATTAGTATAGTGTTTAGCTATTAGATAATATGACAATGTAGAGAATATAAAGGTAGAGAATAATAAATAAAGGGGTTTTGCCCCTTTATTTTTTCCCTTAAATTAATCAATAATAAATTTAATTTTCAAGTCCCACTTCAAGGCAAAACGTATGTCACTTAAAGAAACGATCACTGAAGATATGAAATCCGCAATGCGGGCCAAAGACAAAGCTCTGCTTGGCACCATTCGCCTGATCACCTCTGCAATGAAACAAATTGAAGTTGACGAACGTATCGAACTTGATGACGCACGAGTCACAGTCATCCTTACCAAAATGGTTAAACAGCGACGAGATTCCATTGAGCAATTTGCCAAAGGTAATCGTCCTGACCTCGTTAAACAAGAAGAATTCGAACTAGGCGTGATTCAGAAATACCTGCCTGAAGCGCTTAGCGAAGAAGAAATCAATGCCCTGATTGATGAAGCCATGAAAACCAGCGGCGCATCCAGTATTAAGGAGATGGGTAAGGTCATGGGATTACTCAAACCAAAAATGGCCGGCCGTGCCGATATGGGCGCTGTCAGCAAAGCCATTAAAGAAAAACTTTCCACCTAACAAATTTGTAGCCCGTAGGCAGCGTTCGCTGAACGCCTAGCCCGCTTTTCTCACAGCACTTCGTAACGAGACGGTTCAAGGGGTATGCTATGACTCGTTTTCACGACCGACAAGTGCGCAGGCATAGTCGACACTATGTCGAGCGCTTGGACCGAGTGAAAACGAGTCATA
>QIKQ01000338.1 GCA_003233075.1 Gammaproteobacteria bacterium | reverse complement strand
AGAGTTAGATGAGAATTAAATATTTAAAATTAGTAGGTCTTTTACTGGTTAGCGCGGTGACCTTTATTGCATGTTCATCGGCAGAAGATCCTACTAAGGCAAAAGATAACGGCGATAAAAAAAGCGCCAGTAGCTCTAAAAAACTTCAAATTGGCTGGGTTTTCGCAATGGCGAATGCACCTATATTAATTGCCAAGGAAAAAGGCTACTACAAAGAAGTAGGCCTTGATGTTGAGTTGAGCAGTTTTACGAGTGGCCCGAGAGTTCGAAAAGGTTTGCTTTCCGGAAAGTTGGACATGGCTTATATTGGTGCACCGCCAGTTTATCATTGGTACGCTAAGGGCTTAAAAAGTAAAATTCTTGCTAAAGTGAATTACGGTCAAGCGGCAGTGATTGTTCATGGCTCATCCGAGATTAAAGATTTAGAAGGCTTACGCGGTAAAAAAATCGCGGGTGTTAAAATCGGTAGTGGTATGGATGTATTGCTTCGCGGTTATGTGATTGGTGAAGCGGGAAAAATGGATCCCTTAAAAGATTTAGAAATTCGCCCAATGAAGCCAGGTAGCATGGGTTCGGCAATTGCGGCGAAAACCGTTCAAGGTGCATTTTGTTGGGAACCTTTTACCAGTAAATACGTGCTTAAGGGGACCGCAAAAGTTATTTTGGACATGAACAAAGAGATTCCAAAGTACCCCTGGTATGTGGTCATGGCGGTCCCGAAAGCGATGAAAGAAAAACGCGCACAAATTGTTTTGGCATTGAAAGCGCACAAAAAGGCAATCGATTTTTTAAACTCTAGCCCAACGGCGGGTAATGACATATTGATTAAGGCGTTTAGTCTTAAAAGTGTAACGGATGCGAGTGGGAAAGTGCACACAGCTACAGATATCCTAAAATTAGCACGTACTCGAATTGGCTGGGAAGCAGAACTAACGAACGATGATACTGGTTTTATTCAACGTTTGATGGATTATTCCAACAAGCTTAGGTATATGGATAAAAAATTGCGAGCAGACGAGTTGATTGATAAAAGCTTCATGCAAGAAGCAATGAAATAAAATATTTTAGACTCGTACGATCAATGTAGGTTCGTTCCTGCATTTGTTTGTCTTGATTAGTTTGAGAATTCTTTAGTCAATATTGTTGATATAATAAAATAGGCTTATTAAAATGAGTAATGAACAGGTTGCTACAACTGATCCATCAAAATTCCAATTGTTTTGGTTTTGGTTTAAAAGAAAATTTTCATGGTCCTGGTTATCAGTCCCCGCACTTCTACTCTTTTGGGTTATCGTTGTTGGGATATTGGATGCTTCAAATTCGATAGCTAAAAAGGGAGAACCAAGCACAGAAGGTATAGAAAAAGTATTGAGAGTATTTGCAGCTTGGGTAACCTTTAACTATGACGAAAAGTACAGTGAAGGACCCGAAGTCATTCCTCAGTTTTGGGGAGTCTACGGCGAAGCAAAGATATTATTTACCCCACAGGCTGAGAACCAGGCAGAGATAAATGAGGCTATAGCATTTAATAAAAAGATGCTTGAAGCTATAGCATTTAATAAAAATAATCCCAAAGAATTACATAAAACAATAGACAAAGAATATCCTAAAAAAATACCCAAAGCAACGATGCCTGCGAAGATCAAATTTGACCAGATGAAGCTAGGCAGTTCGGAAGAACCACTACGACAAAGTATTTGGTCGCTAGGGTCACTGGGTCCTCACATATGGCAAAGTTTTAAGGAAGTGACAGTCGGTTTTGGTTTTGCCTTTATTGTTGCTTTGTTTCTCGGTTTTATGGCTGGATTTTACCAGGGTTTCCGAGAATTTATTACGCCGTTAAATGGCATATTCATGTCGATTCCAGCGATCGCCTGGGCGCCGATGTTGAGTATGATTTTTGAAAATCAATTTCTCGCAATTATTTTGGTTGTATATATTGCTGCGGTTAGTCCGATGATTATCGCGATTATGGAAGGAGTGCTGACGATTACTGGGCAGGAAGTGAGGGCGGCTAGAGCCTTGGGTGCGAAACGAAATCAATTATTTGTTTACGTTTATTTGCCCGCAAGCTTGCCATTTATTACCGCCGGGATGCGCATTGGTTTTAGCCAAGCCTGGCGAGCACTTGTTGCGGCAGAAATGGTCGGTGGAATAGGGCGTGGACTTGGTCACATGGTTGATTTAACTTATCAATTAGGTGATGGTAAGGCAATGATGGTTGGTATAGTTATGATTGGCGCTTTGTCTTATATATTCGAACGTCTAATTTTTAGAAGAATTGAGCGACATTATGAGGTTTGGCGTATACGTTAAATTCACTCCAGCATAGCTAATTATGTAAATAGCTAAAACCAGCATTCGCTTAAAGGCCATGCTGGTTTTTTTTTACGAGTAAGCGAAGTGTTTACAAACGTAAAGTAACTCATAACGCTTAAACACTTGACGAAATACTTTTAGAAGAAAAAGAGAACGCGGCTTATATGCCGCGTTTTTTTATGCGTGCGCCAGGCATGGCGCGAAGCGCCATTGACTGGCGTTTGTGGTTTAAAAAATTAATTTAAACAATCGACTTGGAGGCAACTTCTCTGTGGATACGGTAAGAGGCTCCAATAACTGAATTACAAGGGTAATCCTGAAGGATGCGGAAGGATAAACTCTGATTATTTGAGGAGAAATTGTATCAGGCATTTAAATAGGGGGCTTAATAACTCTAAAGCCCAGTACTTAGGCGGAGTGATTGAATTACTATGCAGTGAGCATAGGTGCAAACATCGGGGGCACTCAATTACTAGTGTATATAATCCGTTTTTTCGCAGTATTATGCTTTGGCGGCTTGGCTGCGTTCTTTAGATTTTCGTACAGCCTCAGTCGTAAACATATATTAGATTAGTCTTCATTACTTATAGAGAAAAAAACATAACTAATTTGTTCAATTGTATTGAATTAAATTTAAATTACATTACCATGGGTCGGAAAGAAAATAATATAATAACAATAGTCAAATCATATAATAATTAAAACTATACGAGTAATGTATTTTAAGTAGCAATGAAGGATCTTTGTTAGTTAATGTAGAAATATTGCAGAAAACAAAAATAGACAAGGAGGGTAGTGGGAATGAATGATGGCGTGGTGGCTACTAAACTAGAATATCCAGAGATTCGTATTCGCGAACCCAAGCGTAAAGAACTAATAAAACCTAATATTTTAATAGTCGATCAAGATTATTCTATAATTGAAGATTTGCAGTCTGTTATATCTGGCTTAGGTTATATTTGTCAGTTTGCAACTTCGGCAAAGAAAGCGATAAAGCTTTGTACAAAACTGTCCTATGACATGATTATTCTAGACCTGAATTTAGATGACCAATCTGGACTCAAAGTGGTACAAAGTGCCGAGGTACCTTTCATGGTTTTAACCGAAAACATAGAAACAACACCGGTAGACGCCTGTATTGATTCTGGCTCTTTATTAAGTTTTCTGACCAAACCACTTGCAGAGCAATTAATGGTTGAAACTGCGATTAAAACTTCGTTAGCGAATGCTTTGCAGCAGCGAAAACTAAAAATTAATCTGGATGATGGTGTTAAAACAACCTATTACGTTAATACAGCGAAAGGTATTTTGATGGAACGGTTTAAAGTTAGTGACGAAAAAGCGCTGCGTATGTTACAACAAGAAAACAAGCGCCGGGCTCGAAAAATACTAAATATTGCCAAGGAGTTGGTCGATCAGCTTAATAGTCGCTATGGTCGGTCAGATAAAATTTTCGATCGTTATACGAATTTATTGACTAACAATCAGTAATGGTCATATTTAGAAACAAACCATTTAAAAAATAACTCTTGCAATCTATTTTGTAAGTGCTAAATTTTACGTGTCGTACAGATAATTAAAAATAAACCTCTGAATACCGTAAACGATGTAATAGGGGTAATAAAACAAGCCGTAAACGTGCTTGTTTCAACAAAACAAATGACACTATGAGTATGCTGCTCTCGTTAGAGGTTTAATATAATCGACATCTCTAATTAGTATTGATTAGTATATTTGCAATCACGTTATTTTGTTTTCACACCTAAGCCATGTGACACTTGAATTAGTTCTATCAGAGTGTCCGCATAATCCGCTTAAGTCTAAAGTACCTAATAGTATGGCGTATAAGTTAATTATTAAGCGAAGCTATTTAGTCGCATAATTGACATCACATTGAATTGTATCAATCAACGATGCTTTTAGCGTAGGGTATGCTAAGTGCTTTGTTATGAATGACTCACTGAGTGATATGCAGCTGTGGACGGACTAGCGCTTATGTTAGTTCAAGCACAATAATAATATGGTTCAAAATGGAGGACGTCAAATGAATGAGGATGTTGAATTAACTAATTTTTGCTTGAGTGAAAAAGAAACCAGTGAGCTACTAAAGGCGAAGACACGTAGAGCAATATTAAACCAAGATATGGTTGGTTTAAAAAAAATAGGCTTTAATAATACGGAAATTAAGACTATATGCCAACAAAATGCAATGGGGTTTGACCGTATAATGAGTCAGTCAAATCGATTTTTAAAAACAAGAATAAAAATTGAAATTGATCATTGTAAGTTTAATGAAGTAACGGCTGAGATTAATCAATCTTTATCAGAATTATCAAGAATTCAAAAATTGATAAAATACGAAGCGCCTAAAGCGATGATGATTTCCTTATTTGGAATGTCGGTCGAAAGATTTAAATTTTGGCGGTGTGTTTTTGGCTTAGAAAAACGGGGTAGAGCACCTTCACCAAATGAAACACAAAAACACCAAATTTGGCAAGTTTGGAATATGAATCTTAATTTAAGCTTGGTTGATCGTTTGATTAAGATATACGAGGAGACAAAAGTGCCTTTGCGTTCAGTATGGGCTGAAATACACTCTTGGACTGATATACCTGAGCGTTATAAAACATTTGATCACAAGAGTCGATTTATTATCGATAAAAACGAGAAAATAAACCAATCTAGAAAGTGTATTTAAAGAAAAATGGAACCGCAAAACACGCATGCTTCACCCATTGATTCGAAAACCTGTGAAGATAATAGTGCTTATCGTGTGACTGAACTAAATTCGATAAGTCCCGAAGGTCTAGTCTCTGAATCAATTATGGCGATTACAACTAATATGGGTAAATCGATTATAGTGGGGAGATCATCCGATAGTTTTGCAAAATCTATAATTGGTTTAAATCAATTTAATGTAAAAATAAAATCAATATATTATGCAGCAAAAGCAGATGATCCCTTAGCAGATTTAATGTTACTCACGATTGAAAAAGACTTCCAGAAAACATTATTTGAGCAGCGTACGGCCTTGGGTCATTTGGAAATAAGTTTGCAAAAAGTTAAATTAGAAATGGAAAAGGAAGCGGTAAATTACAATTTATCGTATAAAATTGGAGAAAACCCATTGAGCATAAAGTTAAACTATAAATTGCAATATGCTCATTTAGTTGCGTTTCTAATTTCAATTTTTGACCAAATTGTTGCTCATTTAATGATGTTAGAGGCGTATGGGGAAATTAATAAAAGTGATTTCCATCGTCGAGTTCAAATTTATGGTAAAGCAATCAGACGCATATATCGTTATGGACAGTTTTGGAAAAACCATAAAATATGTCGTCAAGATGTAATTAAACAATCAGATCGATATTTAGAAGCCAGGAATTATTTTCTAAAAACATTCAATTTAAAATTAACGGATGATATTTTGTATAAAGACCGAATGCCTCAATGGGGCCCCAATCGGTAGAAATATTTAAAATGGTAGGCGATAGCTAAAAACTTGATAAGTAAGCTCAAAAGAAATTAGTGTTAAAGAGCTTGGAGTTGAATTAATAAAGTATGCTAGTTGCGCCTATAACAAGGAGAAGGGCATGAGCGTTAAATTTGAAAATTTCTGTTGGATCGGCAAAGATCCAGAAATTCTTCCCTTTCCTGTTAATGGTAAGGCGGATAGCTTGTGTAATTTGTATTTATATTTTGAAGAAATCAAGGGAGATATAAAATCGTCAAGCTATAGTAATACGATTGTGCAGTTTAATGCTGCAATTAGTGGCGAGATGGCCGAATTGGCTAGTCGATTACTAAAAAAGGGCAGTCGAATTTTTGTTTATGGAAAGTTATCAAATTATATTGATAAAACTAACTCAATTAAGTATGTATTATTGATCGAGAGTTTTTATATCGATCCTAGAGATGTTGATATCATGCTTGAGCAGGCGGCTAAGAATATAGACACAAAAAAGTCAAATCAAACAACATTTAGCAAGCAAGCGGATAAAAGAATAGTAGCGAATGAACAGGCATACACGGAATGAAGACGGACACAAAATTATTTCAAAAATATTTAGTTGAGTCTATTTCTGATGAAGGATAAAAAAAGTGAAAAAATATTGTGTGAGGTAAGGTCATCTTCAGTACTGAATCGATATTCAATTTCAATAATTATGATTTTGTGCGCGTTGATTGTTATATTGTCGATTCAAGAAGCGCGTAGCTATTTTTTGATCATCAGTATTTATGCCGTGCTTATCTTATATTTCCTTTCTCTGTTGATTAGAGGTGTAGCTACAGGTCGAAAATCATGGTATTTGACTAATTCTCGAATTATTATTTGTCAGGGCTTAATTTCTAAAAAAACATCAATCAAATATCGCCATATTCGCCATTGCGTAACTCGTCAGTCTAGCAAAAAATACGGTCAACTTATAATCGAAGTCTCGCAACTAGCCAGAATATATAGCATAAAGCGAGTTAGTTTGTGCGCTGATATACAACGATTAATATGTTATTACAGAGATAAAGACCGTCATTATTCAGATAATGTTAATTTAAAAGAAAACGGGAGAATTACTTAATGATATACCTCGGTGCTGATAAATAGGAGGCAGCGTAGATTTTTAAGCGTCTAAAAGGCCATCTAATTGACGCATAGGCCTCAGTAATATTATTTATAACATTGGCAAGTATTTTGTTATATTTAATAATGAAAAAAGGATATAGAACTAATATATCTTTCCTATGAGAGTACAAATATTTGTGCTCTCATTTTTAATTAGGTTAATCTAGATCAGAATTATTCTGAAATTATTTTTCAAAAAAAAATAGTCCTATCTAATTCAAGAGATTCAAAAAAGTAGTTATATTTTTCTTGAATGACAATCCATACAGTAATTGTGGCTTCATTGAAACCAATTCAATTATTTGAATATGAAATAGTGCGTATCTAGATTGTACTAATCCTATTCGTCAACATCCAAGTATGCCGTGGTTTTTCAACGCAATCAATATCGTGATGTTTTTTTACTAGCTTAGATATTGGAGAATCATCATGGTGAATTTATTTGTCTCTACTAATATTTATTACGTCGACTTATTAGAAGAAAATAATAAAAGTATTAGGTATATTTTGCAGGCGCAGTTATTTCGTGGCAAGCAACTAGTTGCAATGATTAATGAAGATAAATTATTTCGCTGTAATATAAAAATTATCTGGTTTTCGCGTCAATTTAAAATCGATCTTATCGAATATCTGGCGATTCACCCTGAATTAGAAAGTTTAACTAGGCTCGACGAGTCATGGGAAAGAATGTGTTACCCCGAAGGCCGTCTACCAATTGATTTAAATTCCTATGTGTCTATGTTAATCGATCAGTCATTAGTGTATTCCTGGGCCAAAGAAAAGTGTACTTACTCTACTTTGTATAGATTGGATACTGATCCACTATTTGAATGGCGACAAATACAAGCGATATATGATATTAATATAAAACGTGAGTTGCTTTTAAAATATGGAGATCACAAGGTCGATATTCTAAATGATAGACTTGGTTTCCTACCCTAGCTCGCATATTTCATAAATGCGAACCTTAATTCTATTTATTATACAATCAGGTATTTTTATAGATAAATGGTCGCGTACTATTGCCTACCATATTACTCTCGAAATTATATTAAAAGAGTCATAAACTGTAAACAAGATGAGAATGATTAATTATGCACGCAATTAAATTTCTGCTTCAAAGCGAGAAAACCTATCGTTTTCTAAGGCAATTAGTTGACCTGCAGTTAAAAGAATTAGTTCTACCTGCAAATAATTTACTCTGCAATCTTGATGGTTTGGAGTATTACATAGAAAATGATGATCGAACACCTATTGAGCAATTGCAAGCAACTTTAACCGATCTTGTAAATCGGTCAAAGCAAGCGAAATACAAGACCTTATTTTTTGCCTTATGTCATTTGGATGCGTTTAAATATAACGTAAGTGTTTTCAATGGCAATGTATTTCAAATACCTCAGGAAAATATTTTAGATAATATTAATTCGAATCGGACAGCACGAATAAAAACGGAACAATGCACTCAAATATGGGATCCGCTGTCAATTTCATTTCGTCAATATAGTGCGGGAAAGACCGTGCATGTTTGGGAAGCTTGGCAGCCTACACCAAGACCTGAAATAGTAGAAAAGTGGTTGCTTAAGCAAATAATTAAAATTGCATAATGAGTTTAAGTCAATATTTGGTCCGCGACAAAATTGATAATTCTATATTAAGTCACTGCTGTCCCGCTAAATTTGAAAATATTTCATGAAACCTAGCTAATTACGACTAAATTGATGGATATACTATTCGAGACATGAGGTCACTGCTGTCCCGTTAACATAATAAATAATTTAAACCGATCTAATTACTTAATATCGCTAAACGAATTAATACAAGACAGCATAAGCAAGCGCTACCCGTCTTTGCGAGGAGCCCTGTTTTACAGGGTGGTCGCTCACGGCCTTTCTTCGCTTTCGCAATCCTGCTTCGCTCGAAAGACCTGCCCTCGACTTCCTGTCTCGGGCGTTCGCTGGACAAAA
>QIKQ01000135.1 GCA_003233075.1 Gammaproteobacteria bacterium | reverse complement strand
GTGTCGCCAAAATCGATCGCACTAAGCGATAGATTTTGTGAGACAAGAAAAAATCGCACTTTTTTCTTGTCGTGCTCTGACAATTCAGGGACGAATTGTTCAGAGCTTCAATTAAGATAGGAATTATTTGGAATTTGCAGAATTTTTCTTAATTGTCAGTTGATATAGGTCTACATACTGTTGAGCTCTTTTTTCCCAACTATTATCGACAAGCATCGCTCGGCGCATGAGTTTTCGCCACTCTGAACGATTCGTATATAAATTTAGAGCACGCTTAATAGTCTTTAGTAATGAGTCGGTTTGTAGTTGTTTAAATACAAAACCAGTTGCGGTTTCGTTTTCGAGTCGTTCCTTGCTTACATTAATAACAGTGTCGGCTAAACCACCGGTTTTACGTACAATGGGAATAGTGCCATAACGCAAGCTATACATCTGATTGAGTCCGCAGGGTTCAAAGCGAGATGGCATTAGGAACATGTCTGATCCTGCTTCAATGAGATGTGCGAGTCGTTCATCATAAGCGAGTTTTAGTCCAATTTTCTTGATATGCTTTTTTTGCTGACGTTTTAAAGCTGTTTCAAATTCTTTATTGCCACTGCCGAGTAAAACAATTTGGACGTTTAATTTCATTAATTCTGGCATTGCGGCGAGTAGCAAATCAATGCCTTTTTGTTCGACGAGTCGGCCCACCAAGCCAATAAGTGGTGTATTTCCGCCAAGCGGTAAACCAAAATATCTTTGTAGTTCTTTTTTGTTGTCTAATTTGTTTAGAGTTACATTTGAGCTAGAGTAAAGTTTGCTGATCAGTGGATCTGAGCCCGGATTCCACGTTGAATAATCGATACCGTTTAGAATGCCGTGCAAATCATCAATGCGTTTACTGAGTATGCCTTCCATGCCACAGCCATACTCAGAGGTACAAATTTGTTCCTTGTAAGTTGGGCTGACCGTACTAAGTTTGTCTGAATAAACTAGGCCCGATTTCAGGTAGGACATTTTGTCAAAAAATTCCAAACCATCGGCAGACCAAAATACATTTGGAAGCTTTAAATCTTCAAACGTGGCGCGATCAAAAAGACCTTGATAAGCTAAATTGTGTACCGTAAATAAAGTAGCAGGTCGTTCTGATTGTAAGGAAAGCAGTGCTGGAATTAATCCAGTTTGCCAATCATTGCAGTGTACTAATTCTGGCGTCCAATCTAGGTTAGCAAGGCCCAAGCTAATGACAGAAACCGCCCGGCTAAATAAGGCAAAGCGTTGCGCATTATCAGCCCAATCTTCGCCATTTTGGTTAATATAGGGGCTGCCTGGTCGGTCAAAAAATTCAGGATAGTCAATCAAATAAACGGTTAAGTTGGCTATTTTTAGTTGACCTTGAATGATTTTGAGACTTTTTTCTGCGCCCATGAGATCGAGTTCAACAATTTCTTTTACATCGCTTAAATGATCTAAGGAGTTTGGATAAGCTGGCATGATTAAGCGCACATCGTGGCCAAGCTGATTAATCGCGCTTGGTAGAGCACCGCTGACGTCAGCCAGACCGCCTGTCTTCATTATTGGGTGAGCTTCGCTGCTCGCATAGAGTATTCTTAATGCTGCCATAGTCTAAAAATTACACAGTTTGAGGTTTAGGTTGGTTGCCAAATTCAGATGATATATCAATCTGCAATACTTTATCGAATTGATATAATTTCTTCGATTGACGCTATAATTACAGAACAAATACTTTTCAATACGGCAATCTAAACTTAGATTACTCGATGAATTATTTTTTCCTTAAGCGTGAGTTCCTTATCGGTTTGTGTGCGCTAACTCGTTATTAGTAATAGCAAATGTTAACTAAATAGGTATACTCACGCCACTTAATTTAAAGGCAAAGTTTCTAAAAAGATTTGCTGCATTTGTAGATTATAAAGCAAGACCGTAGCCGTTTACAAATGCATTACTGATTTAGGATGAGGATATTAAGAGATTTTGCTTGCTGCAAGAGCTTAAACTTTAGATTAAACTATATTCATACTAAATATTATGCGAAAGAGAATATTATGGAAGATGGACAGCTAAATTTTAGTATATTGAACAGCAATAATATGACTAAATTAACCGATATGCCGCAATGGGATGCGCTTAAACAACACCATGCCTTAGTTTATCAAGAAACGATACAGTTTTTGTTTAATCAAGACTCAAATCGATTTGATAAGTTTTCCGGGCAATTGGCTTCTTTATTTGTCGATTATTCGAAAAATCGTGTATCCGATAAAACAATGGAATTACTGATTGAGCTTGCCGAAGCGAGAGAGGTATTGCAGTGGCGAGACAAGATGTTTTACGCCGAAGAAATAAATTTCACTGAAGCCAGAGCGGTGCTGCACACAGCACTGCGAAATAAATCTAATTCACCTATTCACTATCATGGCAAAAATATTATGCCAGATATTCAAGCTGTCCTTAAACGCATGGCAGATTTAAGTGAAAGGATTCGCAATCAAGAGTGGTTAGGGTTTAGTGGTAAACCGATAAGTGATATTGTAAACATTGGTATAGGCGGCTCCGATCTAGGCCCTCGAATGGCGGTGACTGCGTTAACACCTTATGTCCACGAAAAATTAAATTTTCATTTTGTCGCCAATATTGATCCTTCCGAAATTTACGAAACCCTAAAGCCGCTTAATCCAGAAACTACCTTATTTATAGTTGCCTCAAAATCCTTTACCACTCAAGAAACATTGGCAAATGCAAAAGCTGCAAAACTTTGGTTGCTTAATGAGGCGGGAGATGAGCAAGCTGTTGCAAAACATTTTGTTGCCGTCTCAACCAACGCACAGGAAGTAAGTGCATTTGGTATTGATGTACGTAATATGTTTGAGTTTTGGGATTGGGTGGGCGGAAGATATTCCTTATGGTCTTCGATCGGCCTGCCTATTGTCATTGCATTAGGCATGGATCAGTTTGAGGAAATGCTCGACGGCGCGTATGAAACAGATCAACATTTTCTAAATACGCCTATTGAAAATAACTTACCCATTATATTGGCATTGATTGGCATCTGGTATTTTAATTTTTTTGGCGCTGAAACGCAGGGTATTTTCCCCTATGATTATTATTTGAGAGATTTACCTAATTATTTGCAGCAAGCTGACATGGAGAGTAATGGCAAACGAATTACACGTGATAATCAAGAAGTAGATTACACCACGGGGCCCATAGTTTGGGGGAATCGAGGTGTGAATGGTCAGCATGCTTTTTTTCAGTTATTGCACCAAGGGACTCGATTAATACCTAGTGATTTTATTATCCCTATCCAGGCGCAACACCCACTCGCTGATCAACATCTTATTTTAGCGGCTAATTTTCTTGCTCAAACAGAAGCTTTACTGCAGGGGCGCACAGAGCAAGAAGTCAATAATGAAATGCAAGAAAATGGCATTAACCAGGAAACGATTGATTTATTAGTGAAACATCGTACTTTCACTGGCAACCAGCCGACTACATCAATTTTAATCGATAAGTTGACCCCTAAGGCTTTCGGAAATCTAATCGCCCTTTATGAGCACAAAATATTTGTACAGGGCATTATATGGAATATTAATTCATTTGATCAATGGGGTGTTGAACTCGGTAAAGTCATGTCACAAAAAGTATTAGATGAATTAAAAGAAGGCGATACTGTGAAAGGTCATGATGCATCAACAGATGGCTTAATTAACGCCTTTCTAAAGAAACAATAACAATTAGTCGCGGACGGCTGTCTCGCTGTTTTTTATAAAACTTTGTAGCCTGTAATAAGTCGCCGTAGGCGACGGAATGCGGGACCACTTCAATTTATTCTCAAATATCACTTCAGACTTTTTCCCGTAGTACGCGTTCTTCGAACGCTCTGTGCGGGCTACAAATATTTAATATCAAAAGGCTTAAGTTAATGGCATTGGCCCGTTAGGAGATGTTTAACAAACGTCGAGTGCGGTGAAAATCACAATGACATTGGTTTTTCTTCTTCTTGTGCCGCGAGAGCCCAGATGACATGTTCACGAACTAATTCAGATGGGTGGTTTTTGCGCTGTTGCAATGCTTCTATAATTTCAGCCTGGTAATCCGCATTGCCTAAGCCGACAGCAATGTTTCTTAACCACGCGTTAAAACCAATGCGCCTAATTGCTGAGCCCTCGGTATTTTTTAGAAATTCTTTTTCAGTCCAAGCAAACAACTCCAATAAACTAATATTATCTAATGAATACCGGGCTAAAAAATCTTTTTCGACGCTAGGTTTCGCAAACTTGTTCCAAGGGCATACGGCTTGGCAGTCGTCGCAGCCATAAATACGGTTGCCTAACATTGACCTGAATTGTTCGGGAATCGAGTCTTTAAGTTCTATTGTTAAATAGGATATGCAGCGACGAGAATCGAGTTGATACGGGCCAACAATTGCTTGAGTTGGGCAGATATCAATACAGGCGGTACAACTGCCGCAGTGTTCTTGTGTCGCTTGATCAATTTCCAATGGTAAATTGGTATATATTTCACCTAAGAAAAACCAAGATCCTGCACTTTGATTAATTAAATTAGTGTGTTTGCCAATCCAACCTAAGCCTGCTTTTTCAGCGATCGCTTTTTCTAATACAGGTGCGCTATCGACAAAGACCCGATAGCTCAGTTCGTCCACTTCCTGTTGAATTTTGTTTGCCAATAATTGTAAACGTTTACGCATAAGCTTGTGGTAATCGCGGCCTAGGGCATAACGAGCAATATAGGCTCGGTTTTTGTTTGTTAATATTGCTTCAATTTCGAAATCTTTATCTGGCCAATAGTCCATGCGAACGCTAATTATGTTTAGTGTCCCTGGGATGAGTTGTTCAGGATGACTTCTTTTTAGTCCGTGTTTTTGCATGTATGACATTTTGCCATGATAATTATTGGCCAACCATTTATCTAAATATTTTTCGGCACTTGATAAATTAATATCGCTGATACCAATTTGTTGAAAGCCAAACAATTTGCCCCAGCTTTTAATCTGCTTTGTCAGTTGCTTCATATTACTTGGGCTATTATTTTGTTTCATCTATTGTATTATATATTTTGTAGCCCGCAGGTAGTGAGCGCTAGCGAACGGAGTGCGGGGTGGATGTTAATTCAAGCAATGTTTTTTGAAGTAAAATTAAAGTATAGCTTTACACTTATTTTCTACAGCAACTTAGTAATCACATTATGGCACATTTACCCGAAGCACTATATCGCGCAGAGCAGGTAAGAGCATTAGATCGGCTGCTTATTGGCAAGTATGAGATTAGCGGTATCGAATTAATGACTCGAGCGGCTAAAGCCGCATTTAATTCTATGCGTGTTCATTGGCCTAAAGCTGGGCTAAAGGGCAGCAGGATAGCGGTTTTTTGTGGCTCTGGAAATAATGGCGGCGATGGCTATCTGCTGGCAAAATTTGCTCTTGAAGCCAATTTATCGGTTGATTTATATCAGCTAGGCGAGTTTACACGGCTGTCAGGTGATGCCCTTAAGGCCCGCGAAGAATACCTCGCCTGCAGCGGCAATATTGACGAATTCCGCGATGAAATTACCAATATTGTAAATTATGATTTGGCGGTTGATGCTTTGCTCGGCACCGGTTTAGATCGCAAGCTTGAAGGTTTGTACTTGCGAGTGATTGAAGCGATTAATGCCATGGCAAAACCAGTTTTTTCACTCGATATTCCAAGCGGATTAAATTCTGATACTGGCTGTGTGATGGCTGCAGCAGTAAAGGCAGATGTCACTATTAGTTTTATTGGTCTTAAACAAGGCATGTATACAGCGCAGGGACCAGATTATTGTGGAGAAATCGAATTTTCTTCTTTGCATGCTCCGCAAGAATTGTATGCAGATGAATCGGCCGAGGTGTTTATAGTTAAACATTCAATAATCAGTGAAATGTTAGAAAAAAGAAAGGCGAGTACGCATAAGGGAGAATGCGGCCATGTATTAATTATAGGTGGATCGCCAGGGTATGTCGGCGCGCTGAGACTTGCCGGAGAAGCTGCTTTGCGTTCTGGGTCTGGTTTAGTCAGTTTAGTTGTTCATCCTGAGGCACTGGCATTAATGGCATCAGCACCAGCAGAATTAATGGTTCATAGCGGTGATAATAATGCCAAGCTAGCGGATTTAATTGACGCAGTTGATGTTATCGCTATAGGTCCAGGACTAGGTCAGTCAGACTGGGCAAAAAACATATTCGCAAAAGTTGTTCAAGCCGGGAAAAAATTAATTGTTGACGCGGATGCGCTGAATATACTCGCTAAAAATAGCTATAAGCATAACGATTGGGTTTTAACTCCGCATCCGGCAGAGGCTGGACGCTTATTAAATTGTGAGACTCATATAATTCAAAATGATCGATTTAATGCCATTAATATTTTGTTGAAGAAATATGGCGCGACCATTGTATTAAAGGGGGTTGGCAGCTTGATTGCGAGCGCTGACAGTGCCATCGCACTTTGTACTGCGGGTAATCCGGGCATGGCAACCGCTGGTATGGGTGATGTGCTGACTGGCATAATTGCTAGTTTAACTGCTCAGGGTTTGAGTTTGCCTGATGCTGCTAAAGTCGGAGTGTATTTACATGCCCATGCCGCTGATATTGCCGCAGAAAATAAGCCTAAGGGGTTAATTGCATCTGATTTAATGCCAGTGATTCGAGTTTTGGTTAATACCTAATTTTATTTCTAAAAGTCTTACAGACTCCTAACAAATTGGCCTAAAGCCTTTGCCAATTGCCAAGCTTTGAAGTATTTTTAGACATAGATTGAGTTAAGGAACCTCTGATTAATTCAGGGGTTCTCGCGACACAGGGAAGTGTTGCCAAAATCGATCGCACTAAGCGATTGATTTTGTGAGACAAGAAAAAATCACACTTTTTTCTTGTCGTGTACTGACAATTCAGGGACGAATTGTTCAGAATTTCCTTAAATAAAGTTTTCAGTAAGGTGTGGAAAAGTGGGATACAGATTAAAAAACTATGAATGAAGTAAGTGAGAGATACTCACAAATCATTGAAAGCGAGCAGGCTATGGTTGCTTGGGCGAGTCAATTTTCGTCGCTTATAAGCGCACCCTGTCAGATTCATTTAATGGGTAATTTAGGCGCAGGCAAAACAACATTAGTGAGAGGGATATTGGCCGGGCTGGCTTATTCAGGTCTGGTTCAGTCGCCTACATATACTCTAATAGAGCCATATGAAACTAAGCTAGGAACGGTTTATCATATGGATCTATATCGCTTAGGAAGTGGTGAAGAGTTGGAATATTTGGGAATTCGAGACATTGATGGTGAAAAAGCGATTTGTTTAATCGAATGGCCAGAAAAAGGCCAGGGTTATTTACCCCCGTTTGACCTAGAAATTCATCTCGAGGTTCAACGTCACAAGCGTCTACTTGGCATGAGTTCTGTATCGTCTAAGGGGTCGCAAATGATTCAGCGTCTCAATCAGGCTGGTTTGCAAAGTAATGATTAGCGAAAGTTAACATTTTAGCCGAGTTAATGTCGCTATGTTACGGATTTTTAAAGTGATTTACCTTGCGAAATATGTGATTAAACACTATATTTAGGGATTAAAAGTATTAAAAATGATCATGAAGAGAATAAATCTTGCCACATTACTGGTTCTTTTTGCGCTCACGGCAACCGCTCATCAGGTAGAGATTCGTGAAGCGAGACTGTGGGAAGCGCCTGACCATACTCGCGTGGTATTCGAGCTAAGCAAAAAGCCCTCTTCTTATAATGTCTTTACATTAGATAATATTAAAAGCAAACCTCGCGTGGTCATCGACCTAAAATCAAGCCAGGTTATTTCAGGATTTCATCGCATTCGATATAGAAAAGGCGTTGTTAAGAATTTACGCAGTGGCAAGCGCAAGGGCGGTGTTGTACGGCTTGTTCTAGATTTAAGTCAAAAAGTAAAAACAAAAGCCTTTGTCATTAGATCAACTAAGCGCAATGGCTATCGTTTAGTGGTTGATTTGTATAAAACCACTAAATCAAAGCAACGAGTTTTAATTGTTGATAAATCTAGCCAGTTAAACAGTGTGCCAGGTAAAAAGGTCAGGAAATCAAAAAAGAAACAGGTTGCAAAAAATCGTCGATCCACTACGCGAAGCAATAGTCGGCGTGCCAGTAAGCGAGCAGCCAAACATAAGCCACGTCGTCAAATCGTACGTGACGTCATAGTGGCTATAGATCCAGGTCATGGTGGTGAAGATCCAGGTGCAATTGGTCGTCGTCATGGCACACGTGAAAAAGACGTGGTTTTAAAAATATCAAAATACTTGGCACGTATGATTCATCGACAAAAAGGTGTGCAAGCGGTATTGGTTCGTAATGGCGATTATTATGTAACTTTGAATCAGCGTCTTAAAATTGCGCGCAAAGTAAAAGCCGATATATTGATTTCGATTCATGCTAATTCGGCGCATCGTTCAAGTGCACGCGGCGTGTCGGTTTATACTTTATCCAAACGGGGCGCAAGTTCTGAAGCATCAAAATGGTTAGCGGATAGAGAGAATCGAGCTGATTTTGTTGGCGGCGCTCAATTAACTAAACATCATAGGGATGATAGTTTGGCTAAAGTTTTGTTGGATCTTTCGCAAACGAGTACATTGCAAGCGAGTGTAAATATCGCACAACAAGTTCTTTTGGAGTTAAGAAAAGTAGGTAAAGTTCATCGTGGTGGATTAGAAAAAGCAGGATTTGTCGTTTTAAAATCACCTGATATTCCATCGATACTGGTTGAAACTGGCTTTATTTCAAATCCGGGAGAAGAAAAAAAATTACGTAGTCGCCGCTATCAAAAACAAATTGCACGTTACATAATGAAAGGTGTGTTACGTTACTTTATTCGAAATGCACCACCTAATACACGTTTCGCAAATCGTAAAAGCATTGTCGCTAATGATAATAATAACGGTATTGCAAAAAAATAGAAGCGCGTTCAAATATGTTTAATGATAACTGTAGAGACAAGGCATGCCTCACTGCTGTCCCACAAATATTAAGTTCCGATGTGTAGCCAGTTATCGAGAAATCAGCTTGCACTCAACCTTGC
>QIKQ01000037.1 GCA_003233075.1 Gammaproteobacteria bacterium | reverse complement strand
CAAGTTTGTGATTTAAAACCTGGAGATTTTATTCATACTTTAGGTGATGCACATTTGTATTCAAATCATTTTGAACAAACTAAAACTCAGTTAGCTCGTAAGCCGTATTCTTTACCTCAAATGAAAATAAATCCGGCAGTGACATCAATATTTGATTTTAAATATGATGATTTTAAATTATTAGAATATCAGCATCACGAAGGAATTAAAGCCCCTGTTGCGATATAAAGGAACCTGAATTGTCTTCACCTATTGTTTCGCTAATTGCTGCAATGGCCAATGATCGAGTCATTGGCTATAAAAACACTTTGCCTTGGAAGTTGCCTGCTGACATGTCTTGGTTTGTTAGCAATACCAAAGGCAAGCCTGTTGTCATGGGACGAAAAACCTATGAATCCTTTGGTGCAAAGCCGCTAAAAGAGAGACTTAATATAGTGGTGACGCGTAATAGTAGTTATGAAGCTAACGGTGCAAGTGTCGCAAAATCTGTTGATGAAGGAATTTCTTTAGCAATTGCATATGACGAGATAATGATAATCGGCGGCGGCAGTTTTTATGAGCAAACAATCAATAGAGCTGACCGATTATATATAACTCATGTGCATGCAAGCATCGAGGGCGATACTTGGTTTCCAGAATATAATCTATCAGATTGGAATATTGTGATTGAAAAAGAGTTAAAAAAGGATGAGAAGAACGAGTACGATTGTACTTTTCAAATTCTTGATCGGAAATATTAGCAATATTGGTAATCACAGCCTGTAGTAAGGATTCATTGAATGCTGAGCATAGTTAGAAATTTACTTAAGTCTTTTAATTTCATAAATCATGTATAGCGGTTTTCCTGCACTCGGTGTTTTTCAAACACCTCCTGCAGGCTACTAGCATTTTCGAATAATTTTACAATTTATCCGGATAGGTCTTTTGCCCAAAGAACATCCTTTTTAAAATAAAGACCGATGTAATCGGTAGTTCCTATATTCTCTAATCCCCATGGCCTCAATCTATTTCGGTGATTTGCCACTGAGTTTGCTCTGAAGAACATTAAAAACCGCTGAGCATTTCGATTAGCGCAGGGTAAGCAGGAAATTATGAAAGTGACTAAATGTCACTTTCATCCTGCGAACGCCCTCAGGTGTGTCACCGAGGGTCGGTTTACCTTTAAAAATATATCAACAAAGCTTGCCCGGATGGCAAGCGTTTTTTCCTAAAGCCACGGATGGCTTTTGGAAAAAATCTCCTGAGTATATCGAAATGTGAAGAAGCAGGTTTTGTGTGAAGCAGAGTAAACTCAGTAGTAAATCGCTTTGCTTGATTGAGACCACCCTTCATTTTGTTTGCGCAGCAAACAAAATAATAGCCTGAAGGCCGCTAACGAGTTGCCTCCAAAATTTAAGGTTTGACATACTCTGGACAACTAACTTTAATCCAACTAGGATTTTTGCCTAACTTAAGTGCTGTTAGTTCACCTCCCCAAACGCAGCCTGAGTCCAAGCAATAGACTGATCCAATTTGTTTTGCGCCTAGTGTTGACCAATGTCCAAATAATAATTTAATATTCTTATTTAATTCTGATTGATGCTCAAACCAAGGCAAATGTTTACCGCTTGAATGATCAGGCGACCCCTTTGAGTTCAATTCTAATTGGCCTTTATCGTCGCAATAGCGCATACGCGTAAAGCAATTGATAGTGTAGCGATGTCTTTCAATTCCGTCGAGCGAGTCATGCCATTCGTTAGGGCCGTTGCCATACATATTCTCAAGTAAGTCTAAGTAATTATCTGATTGTAATTTATGTTCAACTTGCCTTGCTTCGCTTAATGCTTGCGGTAAATTCCATTGTGGTGGAATTCCTGCGTGAACTAAAGCGTAAGTGAGTGATTTATCATAATGCACGAAAGGTCGAAAACGTAACCAATTAATTATTTCGTTTAAATCAGGAGCGCTTAGAATTCGTTTTTCATCACTTAGTTTATGTATTGAAACTTTTCCAGTAGCTACGGCTAAAAAATGTAGATCGTGATTGCCTAGCACACTGATTACGGAATCGCCTAGGCTCATGATGTATCGCACAGTTTCGAGTGATTTAGGGCCGCGATTAACGAGGTCGCCTGTAAACCAAAGCTGATCATTTTTTTGATCAAAATGACAAGCCTCAAGCAATTGCATAAGAGAATCCAAACACCCTTGGATATCACCGATTGCATAAATTGCCATGTGTTTCCTTATAATAACTAATTGTTGTCGGTGTATGATAATGGCTGTTGCAGAGATTGCCAATAGCGATTTTCAACAGAGGGGGATTTTAAATTACGAAATATTGAAGCCTATTGTACGTTAGATTAGTTTAGCATTCGCGGGACTGATAGTGTAAATGTAGGGATGGGGGCGTCAAACCGATTCCCATCATCGGAAATCATTTGATAGCTGCCGCGCATACTGCCAACCGGAGTTTCAAGCACTGTTCCACTGGTATATCGAAATCCTTCGTTTGGACCTAAATGTGGTTGTTCGCCGACCACTCCGTCGCCTCTCACTTCTTGTGTTTTTCCGTTGGCATCGGTAATAAGCCAATGACGAGTAAGTAATTTAGCGGGGGCTTTGCCAGTATTTTGAATTGTAACTGTATATGAAAAAATATAGCGGTCGTTGCTAGGATCAGATTGATCTTCAACATAGTTAGTTTCGACATCAATCGATATATTACTTTGTTTATTATCAATCATTAAGCAGATGCTCCAAAATATTTTAGTGCTAAATTTAGTATTTTCAAGTTACTATTTGAACCCCGATTCTAGTTGCAATAACTTACAGAGAGCTTTAAACAGTGGTGTTATTATATAACTTTATGGACAATAAATGAATTAGCATTTTTTATAAACATGAGTGACAAAGCAGTGTCAAGCAATAATATTTGATATTTATGCGATGAAAACAGAAATTTAAGCCTTAAAACTGACATTTTTTAGGCGTTATTAAAAACAAAATCAGCGGCTCCATATAAACTTATTTCTGTATTAAGAATTAATTTTAAGGAGCTTTCATGCATAATATTGCTGTGTGTATCATGCTTATTGTAATGACTGCAAAATACTTTTAGATCTTCTTGGTCGATCACAGGCATAATACTAGTAAGTATATTACCACAAAAATAGAGTTCATCCGCCAAAGTAGAAAGAGTCAGATTTTTTGAAAAACTAGCCAAACAATCTAAAAATAGCTTGAGTGTTTGTTTTTCGATTGAATCTGGATTTTTGATGCCAACTTTTGTTATTAACTCAGGTGTACTATCGGTTTTTATGACATTAAGAAATTGATGAAGTCTAATGAGTCCAGTGCCAGACAAAATATTCTCCCAAATGGGAGTAATTTTATTGCTAAGTAAATAATGATAAAGAGCGAGCTGTGTTTTTCCAGCGGGCGAAAAAGTAGTATGGCCTGCTTCCGAGCTAATAACTTGAAGTGGCAAATTATTTTTTCTTGCTAAAAGTGAGACACCTAAACCGGTTCCAGGTCCAATAAATACAAAAGGTTTGTCTGGCTTTTGAGTACCAGATTGTATATTGAATAGCTCAAGCTTAGATAAATAATTTAATCCGTAAGGAATCGCAGTGAAATCATTAATTAATAAAAATTGATTTAATTTTAGATTGTTTTTAAGTTTTTTTGAGTCAATTGTCCACTCACAATTTGTTAGTTTGTGTGGTTGCTCATAGTCACCTATCGGTGTGGCAAGTGCTAAACAAGCAACATCGTAAGATAAATTGAAATGACTGGTAAATTCTTCGAGTACCGCCTCAAAATTAGGAAAATCCTTGTTTTTAAAGCGCTTAGATTCAATTAACTTTATTGATTCTGATTGTCGTTCAAATACTGCAAATCGGCTGTGAGTCCCACCTATATCTCCTGTCAGTGCTAGCATTTATTGTCCATTGATGAATATCCTAATATTGTTAAACCGAGTAGGCAGAGAAATTTAAGTGTAGCTTAAAGTTAGACCAAAATTGCCTAATTTTCTAGGAAAAAAGTATTGAAATATTTTTACGTATAAAAGAATAAAGTTATAGAATGAGATACAAAATATAGAAAAATAGACAGATTATAAGTTAAGTTCATTAAGAATGTGAGTAATTTTAATAAGATAATGAAAATATAAAACTACTGTTACTTGGAGTTGGCTTGTCTTTTAATTTTTTTGGAGTTTGGTTTTATCGACGCCTGAGTGTTGGGTGATCGTCTATGAGACCGAACATATTCGATTGCTTTAAGTACAGCATTTTTTGCGGCATCTTCTATGCCGTCTCGTTCATTTGAAGTCATGTAAAACATGAGATCTACATCATGCCGAACATATTTTGCAGGCAAGTCGTTAAGTGCGCAACAGGCGACATCTTCTAGAAAATCGTCATCACTAAGTTCATGGTCGTATAAGGCGACGTTTTCAATTGTTTTTAATATGAGTTTTTCGTAAAAATTATGAATAGTTTCAAATGTCATTGGATTTTACTCTGTAATTATAGCAGCTCTGACGCCTATGATGTTGATGATTCGATTTGCCATTAAATTTATATAAAGACTAGCATTGTATTAAGTTTAGCGGATTATTTTCAGTTTACTTTAATTGTTTAATTATATTATGAGGGCTAAATACTCGAATAAACAAAAGCTTAGATAAAGGGCTAGAAAGAACAAGTTAGGGTAATAGGTCTATGTTTTGTGGCGTATTTATTATAGCGGACTACACTATACTAAAGGGCCTCTAATATTGATCAAGCTCGCACTTATTTAATTTGCGTCTCATGGTAGAGAAAATAGTGCAGACTAGTTTTCGAATTACTCGGAGAGTCAAGAAAATAATCATAAATGATTATTTATTGATCCAAAGATCTGAACTAACGATTTGAAAATTATTTATTCTTAGAATGTCGTACGACGTCGTTTTACCTACATATTAATTATCTAGATAAAGGTGACACCATGCGCAGCGATAAATTTATAATTTTAGTATTAACACTGTGTTTTTCACTTAGTGTAATGATTGTGAGTGCCAGCTTTGCTGAGAAAATTATTAGTGAAAATTATTTAAATTCGGAGCAAATGCAAATCTATATTAAAAAAACGCAAAAAAATAAATTTAACTGGTTGCTGACAGGGCAGCTTAAATCGAGTTATGATTCTGGGATTTATCATTTAAGGTTTAAAAATATTGAATTATCCCATAATGGTCGAAACTTATTCACGGGTTTAGAAATTGGTTTAAAAATATCGTATGCCTATGCAGAAGAAAAACTATTGTATGACGATGAGGAAATTAGTTTAATAGGAGGTATTAGCCGAGAACGTCGAAATAATAATGCTTTATTTTTGATGAGTATAGGTAAAAGCTGGTAATCATTAGGAATAGTTAGTTTCTAGTGTAGATTGAGAATTTGACATAGTGTACGTTGCTGATGAAGTGTTTTTTTTATTTGATTTTATTACTTAAATTAACATAATCTGAAACTGAAAGATTTTCGGGCCTTAATTTGGGATCACAGCCAAAGTGAACAAGCTCTTTTTCAGTAAATAGTGATTTAAGAGCGTTTCTTAGCGTTTTCCGCCTAAATTGAAATGCAGTGCTCACTAGATTTTTAAAGTTTTGGTAATTTTTCAACTCAACTTCATGTTTAATTTTTGGAGATAAGCGCACAAAAGAGGAATCTACTTTGGGTTTTGGACTAAATGAGTTTGGGTCAATATTAAATAGCGGTGCGATGTCAAAGTAGTATTGCATTAGGACAGTCAGTCTGCCGTATTTTTTGTTGCCAGGATTTGCTGCAAGTCTATCGACGACTTCTTTTTGTAACATAAAGTGTAAATCTTTAATGAGATGCTTTGAAGGTATTAAGCGAAATAATAATTCGGTTGAAATATTATAAGGCAAGTTTCCTATGACTCTAATTTTATTTTCTGTTTTTATCTCTAATTCTTCGAAATTAAATTTAAGAACATCTCCAGAAAAAAGTGTTAATGATTTCCTATCAAACTTATTATTTAGTACTTCTATTAGATCTCTGTCCAGTTCAATTGCATAGAGGTGATCACAGTCGGCTATTAACAATTTAGTTAAAGCACCACGCCCAGGGCCAATTTCAAATACAAAATCTTGAGGTTTGATCGCTAAACTAGTCATAATTCGTTGCAATACAGATTGATCAACCAGAAAATTTTGGCCAAATCGCTTTTTGGCGTAGGGTATAGTTTTTTGATTATTCATCGCCAGGAATTTCCGTAGTACAATTTTGTATGAGGAAATTCTCACGCTTACTTTTTGACATATGCAACGCAGTTTCAACAGCATAGATTAGACTGCTCGCGTTGGCTTTTCCTGTTCCTGCAATTTCTAGGGCCGTGCCATGATCAACGGAAGTGCGTATAAAGGGTAATCCTAAGCTTATATTGACTGCTTTGCCAAAGCCTAAACTTTTCAATACAGGCAAGCCCTGATCGTGATACATCGCTAGAACTGCATCGTATTGATCTAATTTACTATTTATAAATAGAGTGTCTGCTGGAAATGGACCTTGAATTAAATGTCCCCTCGAAGCTAGTTCTTGCACGACAGGTTGAATAGTCTCGATTTCTTCATGTCCTAAATAACCACTTTCGCCTGCATGTGGATTTAAACCACAAAGCGAAATTCGCGGCTTTGCTATATTAAAATTAGATTT
Source organism: Gammaproteobacteria bacterium (assembly GCA_003233075.1). Classification (GTDB taxonomy): domain Bacteria; phylum Pseudomonadota; class Gammaproteobacteria; order SZUA-21; family SZUA-21; genus SZUA-41. The sequence continues at coordinate 2,409 of QIKQ01000037.1, read as the reverse complement.
TAGTGATGCCAGCAAGGTTAAGCAAACACATTTTAATTTACCTTGAGTGATGATCGCACTTACTTCTTTTAGTGGGACATGAGTGGTCACGAGTGCTACGCGCAATTTGTCAGTTTGTAGCATCATTACTGCTTTAGAGGCTGATTTTTCTTCTAAATATTCTGTATGACCAGTAAACATTATACCTGCTTGATTAATAATGCCTTTGTGAATTGGTCCAGTCACTAATGCATCAATATCATTATTTAAGCATAACTTAATGGCAACATCGAGTGTTTCCAATACGTAGTGGCTATTTCGTGGGTTTAATGTTCCGGCTAATACTGAATCACGTAATTTTACTGGTAATATTGATAGGTAGTTTTTTTTGAAACAATTAGCTTTTAAGAGGTGAGTTTCATTAATTATATTAAAATTAATATTTAGATTGAGAAGATTGGCTCTACTGTAAAGTAACTCTGGGTCACATATGAAAACTAAATTTGCGTTCGGAAATTGCTTTGTTAGCGACAAGCAAATATCGGCGCCTATACCACTAGGTTCGCCAGGTGTAATCGCGATTGTAGGTTTGGTCATTTATTAATATTACTTGCAGTAAAAGGTATTAATAGAATGTTAGCGTAATGTTATATTCAAGTGTAACGTAGTGGACTGGAAAATTATGCTCAGATTTAAATTATTTTTTCCAGTCTACTTTTTAGTATTGGGGTTTTTAGCTATTAGCTGCAATAGCTAGCTGCCATTTCGATTTTTATTTCGATATTCAACGTAAGATTCGTCTCTTAATTTTCTTAACCAGGCTTGAAGTAGTTCTCGTTGTTTTCGCGATCTTAACAGCCGCATTGCGCCAGTTCGTTTGAAATTCTTAGTGTCGTCGTGCTTTTTCTTGTCAATAACCTGAACTATATGCCAGCCATATTTTGATTGAAAAGGTTGGCTAACTTCTCCTTTTGCGGTTTTTTTCAGAACTGCTTCAAAGCGAGGCACTGTATCGCCAGGGCCAATCCAGCCTAGATCACCGCCTTTTCTTGCCGAAAAAGTATCGTCAGAATGCGCCTTGGCTAATTGCGCAAAATTTTCACCGTTTATGACTCGTTCACGTATTGCATGAAGTCGTTTTTTTGCACTAGTATTTGAAATCAAATCTGATGTTCGAATTAAAACATGTCGAGAATTGTACTTAGTTACGATCCGTTTTTGATTGGCACCTCGAGCATCAATAAGCTTAACTATATGAAAACCGCTTGGAGATCTTATAAGACTACTGACTTGGCCTACTTTTAATTTTACGACTTGGCGGACAAAGATACGGGGTAACTGACCAGTACGAAACCAGCCTAAAACGCCACCTTCCAAGGCTTTTTGGCCGTCTGACCAGGTGACCGCTGCTTCAGAAAATTTTACGCCTTGTTTTATTCTCTTAAGGACTTTTTTGGCCTTGAGGGTTATCTGCTGAATTGTTTTTGCGTCGGCTCCATCAGGCACAGAAATCAAAATATGTTGAACTTTAAACTTATTGTTTTTAAAAGTCCTATGCGTTTGGTTGGCAAGAAATCGGTCTATTTCTTCTTTAGAGACTCTTACCTGATTGCGCACACTACGTTGTTGCAAACGAGCGAGTATGATTTCTTTCCGAATTGATTCACGTAATTCTTTAAAATCCAGGCCTTCTTTTCCAATTTGTTTTCGAAATTGAATTAAAGTCATTTTATTTTTTTTCGCAACATTGGCTAAGGCTTGATTAACCATTTCGTCACTCACCTTGACGCCTTTACGTTTTGCTAGTTGAATTTGGATACGTAGCAGAATGAGTCTTTCAAGAGCTTGTTTTTCGAGAATATGCCTAGCGGGAATTGCTGTTTTGCGCGCTTTTAATTTTCTAACGACGCGATTTATGAAATGATTAAGTTCGCTTTGTAAGACGATGTCATTGTTTACCACAGCAATGATTTTATCAATTGATTGAGCTGATTTTGCTAAACTAAGTTTTGTAAATAATAGCGCGCAAAATAAAAATAGTAGCAGCAATAAAAATAGGGTTTTCTTTAAATTTAAATTTAACAAAATTACCACCTGTGCAAAGTTATTCCCATGTAAAATTATTCATAAGGTATCTTCATATCCTAATATGCTTCTCTTTAACAAGCTCTCCATATTATCCCCTAATTTGGTCAAACCTTTAAGCACAAATTGCAATTGAATAGTATTTTCTTTTTCTGAATTAGTAGCCCTAATATAAGTACGGCCAACCAAGCGCATTGCCCAGCAGCAATTATTGTATTCCAGACCCGCAAATCCCTCTAAAGTAGTGTCATCTTTAATTGAGTAGTTCCAACGCCCGATAGCACTCCAGCGTCGGGATAGGCCCCAAACGCTTGAAATATCAGTTTGTTCAATGCTGTTTTCCCT
>QIKQ01000295.1 GCA_003233075.1 Gammaproteobacteria bacterium | reverse complement strand
AAGTGACATTTTGTCCATGGATGGACTTATATCGCGAAGGCCATGGAAGGCCGTGAGCGATGAAGTCACTTTAGTTTTATCCAGCTCACCCGTGGCCTACATGACTCACTTCAGAACCGCCTTCGGCGTTTCATCAAGTACTTACTGCACCAGCTGCGCTGGTTCTGGTCGTAAGACCACCCATGGTCAAAACGAAGCAATCTCCTGATCAGTATCGCCATTGTCGATATGAGGTCACTCACAATATTGACGAGATTGCTTCAGCGGCATACGCCGCTTCGCAAAGACTATTATTTTCTAGTTTCATGTCTCGCTCACTCGTTCTTCCGTTATATCTTCAAATGACTGCGTTTCGTGAAATAAGACTAAAGTTAGCGGGACAGCAGTGAATCTAATTATACTACTTGCCTTGCCAAACTAAGTCCAATTGCCGTGCGGCTCGCACATCGTCTAAGCGCTTAACAGGCAAGGTATGTGGCGCTGATTTCACCCTTTCTGGGTCAGATTCCGCTTCAGCCTGAATTTTAATCATAATATCAACGAAATCATCAAGCGTATCCTTGTCTTCTGATTCAGTCGGCTCAATGAGTAAACACTCGGGGATCAGTAAAGGAAAATACGTTGTTGGTGCATGCACGCCGTAATCGAGCAAACGTTTGGCAAAATCCATGGTATTGACACCTAAGTCTTTTGCTTGTTTTTTTAGAGTAATAATAAATTCATGGGTCGCGCGTCTGTCTGGAAAGGCAAGCTCAAATCCAGCATCGCGTAATTTCACTAACAAGTAATTTGCGTTTAAAGTCGAAAACTCTGAGACTCGCTCCATACCCTCACGGCCAAGTAATCGTGCATAGACGTAAGCTCGAATGAGTACACCCGCATTGCCCATAAAGGCACTTAAACGACCAATCGATAATGGCAAATCTTTTTCATCTAACCAACAATATTTGTCGTCCTTAAGACCAACCACCGGCACCGGTAAAAACGGTTTAAGTCGATCATTCACACCAACGGGACCCGCTCCTGGACCACCGCCACCATGAGGTGTCGAAAAAGTTTTATGTAAATTCATATGAATCACATCAAAACCCATATCGCCTGGTTTTACCTTGCCTAAAATAGCATTTAAATTTGCACCATCATAATAAAGTAAACCACCTGCATTATGTACTGTTGCTGCAATTTCTTTAATTTCTCGCTCAAACACGCCTAAGGTCGAAGGGTTAGTTAACATTAATCCCGCAGTTTGTGGTCCCACTACTTTTTTTAATGCTTCTAAATCTACATCGCCATTGGCTAAAGTTGGAATTTCTTTAACTGTATAACCACACATAACAGCTGAGGAAGGATTAGTACCATGCGCGGCATCCGGCACTAAGACTTCGGTCCTTGCCGTATCCTTTTTCTGATCGTGATAAGCTCGAATCATCGACATGCCGGCAAACTCACCTTGCGCGCCGGCGGCAGGTGTTAGCGAGACTGCTTTCATGCCAGTCACTTCTTTTAAGATATCTTGTAACTCATACATGCACGACATAAAACCTTGGCTCAGGTTGTCTGGTGCCAGCGGATGCCTGGATACAATGCCGGGTAATAGAGCCAGTGTATTACAAGCCCTTGGGTTGTACTTCATCGTACAAGAACCGAGAGGGTAAAAATGTGTATCGATCGAAAAATTCTTTTGCGATAGCCGAGTGAAATGACGAACCACCTGCAACTCCGATACTTCGGGCAAACAGGCCTTGTCCTGACGAAGGTATTTATCAGCTAATCCGACTGGTTCTGACTTTGCAGTTAACTGTGCAGTCGCATTTCGACCTGCCTCTGATTTTTCAAATATAGTTTTACTCATTCTAACCCTTACTTAATATTGATAATGTTTTTATAATGCACTTATTGCCGAATCGTAATTTGGCTCTTGCGTGATTTCTGGTACCAATTCTGTGTACACTACTTTATTGTTTTCGTCTAAGACGACTACCGCGCGTGCAGTTATACCGGCGAGTGGACCATCCTCTAATAAAACACCATAGTCTTTGGCAAACTTTCGTGAACGCATCATTGAAAGTGAGTTAACGTGATCTACTTTTTCTGCACTGCAAAAACGGCCCATTGCGAAAGGCAGATCTGCAGAGACTACAAGTACAGCCACATCATCTCTACCGCCTAGTTTTTCATTAAATATCTTGGTAGACGTCGAGCAAACGCCTGTATCTAAACTAGGTACAATATTAATTAATTTTTTCTTACCCGCATAGTCAGACAAACTACGATCCGCCAAATCGCCATCCACCAATTTAAAGTCCGGGGCCTCACTGCCAACAGCAGGAAGATCGCCACTGGTATTAAATTTATTGCCTTCTAAGGTTATTGCTGCCATGTGTTTTCTCCTTTGTTATCCATTAACTTATATTTTCAGCTTAATTGGGCACTTTAGCGTATTTTATTTCGATAGAATTCGTTCGAAATTGCTTTGATACAAATCTAAATCCTGCGCGGATTTTGTCTCAGTAACGCATACCAGCAAAGACTCACCTAACTCAGGGTAGTCTTCATTTAAAGAATAACCCGCGATTATATTTTGCTCCGACATCGCTCTCAAAACTGGCTCCAAGCTTACGTCAAACTGTAAAACGGTCTCGTGAAAGTAGTCACTATTGAAACACTGCTTAACACCATCAAACTGAGTCATACGCTTAATTAATTCATGAGTTTTAGCGTAAGACTGACTTGCCACTCGCGATAAACCTTCATGCCCCAACAAAGACATATAAATAGTTGATGCTGTCACAACTAAACCTTGGTTAGTACAAATATTAGAAGTCGCTTTCGAACGACGAATATGTTGCTCGCGGGCTTGCAAGGTTAGGGTATATCCAATCTTGTCTTCCTTATCGACCGTACGACCAATAATTCGACCAGGCAATTGCCTAACATAGGCTTGCTTGCAACATAAGTAACCATAATATGGCCCGCCCGAGGCAAGTGGCACACCTAAGGGTTGGCCGTCTCCACAAGCGATATCTGCGCCGGTTTCACCCCACTGACCCGGTGGCTTCAAAACCGATAAAGTCATTGGATTGCAAACCGAAATGACAAATGCCTTACGCTCATGCGCCCAATTAGTAAGCGCATCGATATCTTCCAAATGACCAAAGAAATTAGGTTGAGCAACTACAATCGCAGCAAATTCTTTGTCATAACTTTCTAAGCTGGCTAAATCGATGATGCCTTTTTCAGGATCAAAACCCACTTCTTCACATACAATATTTTGTTTACTGACTATTGCTTTAACCGTTTTTCTGTAATTCGGGTGCACTGTTTTAGGAATAAGTATGCGCTTAGATTTACATTTTTTATTTGCTCTTATCGCCATGAGCACCGCTTCGGCCAATGCAGAGCCACCGTCATATAATGAAGCATTGGAAACATCGAGCGCATTAAGGCTGGCCATCATAGTTTGATATTCGTAGAGTAACTGCAAGGTTCCCTGACTTGCTTCCGCTTGATAAGGAGTGTACGCAGTATAAAATTCGCCGCGAGTCGTTAGCTCCCATACCGCAGCAGGAATATGATGTTCATACGCCCCCGCCCCCACAAAACACAGTGGTTGGCCATCCATTTTTGCGCGCTCATGCATAATGCGGCTAATTTCTTGTTCATTCACTTGTTCGGGAACACCCGCCTGCAAGTGAGATTGAAGCTCTTTTGGAATCTCATCAAATAATTCGTCAATCGAGTTGACGCCACAAGTGTCAAGCATATGCTTAATGTCTTTTTCAGTATGCGGAATAAAGGGCATTATTTACTCTACTTTCTATCAATAATTAAAATGTTAGTTCAATATAAATACGCTTAACCAAGCTTCTTATTCTGACGCAATAAAATCTGTGTAAGATGCGCTATCCATCAAATTATCAACGTCCGCCGGATTCGAAACTTTTATTTTCAATAGCCAACCGTTTCCATAAGGATCTTGGTTAATTGTTTCGGGTGCGTCGGATAAAGCTGTATTTACTTCTACTATTTCGCCACTAATCGGCATATACACTTCCGAAGCCGCTTTCACCGATTCAACTACGGCGCATTCGCCTTCAGCATTAATCGATTGTCCTGCCTCTTGAAGTTCGACATAAACCATATCGCCCAACTGGTCCTGCGCATGATCACTGATGCCCATTGTAAAGACGTCATCGCCTTCTGCTTTTAACCATTCATGAGATTTAGTGTATTTTAATTCACTCGGTATATTACTCATTGCTTGCCTCTTAATTAAGATTTAGTTTTCATTTAATATGCTGTTATTGCAATAGTGAGCTGGCATCGTTTAAGTGATGCAGGATTTACCCTTACGCACAAAGGGCGCTTGCACTACTTTCGCAGGGGCCAACTTTCCTCGGATTTCCACGCTACAGGATGTTTCGGTCGAAACCGGTACTCGCGCAAAAGCAATTGACTTGCCTAAGGTAGGCGAAAAACTACCACTGGTAATTTCACCTTCACCCACACCTGCAGCAATGACTTTTTGATGATCGCGTAAAATACCTTTATCTTCTAACACCAGGCCAACTAATTTATATCCTGGCTTTGATTCTTTTAGCTTGCTTAGAGCCGATCGACCAATAAAATTTCTGTCTTCAGGTTCCCAGGCGACTGTCCAAGCGAGTCCTGATTCTAAAGGGCTGGTATCCTCATTCATATCGCTGCCATATAAATTCATACCAGCCTCTAAGCGCAAGGTATCTCTCGCACCCAAACCAATCGGCGAGACACCTTCTTTCACTAGGGATTGCCAAATTGAAACAGCTTTATCTGAATCTAATAATAATTCAAATCCATCCTCACCCGTGTAACCAGTACGCGCAACAAACATTTGCGCATGGTCAATGGCATTAAATGGGCTTAATTCTTGAATTGCGATTGCCAGTGCGTCATCCACTACCGCTGATAATTTTTTTTCCGCCTCGGGGCCTTGCACGGCAATCATTGACATATCCGATTGCTCAGTTAGTGTCACATCAAAAGATTCAGTTTGCTTGCTAATCCAGGCTATGTCTTTATCATGTGTTGCCGCATTTACAACGACTCGATACCAATCTTCACGCATGTAATACACGATTAGGTCATCAATCACACCACCTGTTTCGTTCAACATGCAACTGTAAAGTGCCTTGCCTTTATTTTTAAGGCGAATAACGTCATTGGCGAGTAAATACCTTAAAAAAGGTTGAGCATCATCACCTTCTATGTCAACGATGGTCATATGCGAGACATCGAAAATGCCTGCGTTTTGCCGAACTTTATGATGTTCTTCTACTTGGGAGCCATAATGAAGTGGCATATCCCAACCAGAAAAATCTACCATTTTTCCGCCTGCTTTAAGGTGTTCATCATACAAGGAAGTTCGTTTTAGCATATAAAATCCAATTCAATTAATGAGCAGTTTCTTTTGCTATTTTATTATGAAAGCAGTTTCCATAAAAAAAGCGGCAAACAGCCTATGCTGTTTGCCGCTCCTCTGTCCTGAAACCTGAGAGATTGGTTCTGCATTAACAATACCCATTAGGCAAAGATTATAAATCACAATACAGAAGCCCCGTCGGTGGACTTTCTATTTAAAAAGTCACTCTCCAGAGACAGCCAAATAACTAAGGTCCTTTTGCCTGAGCGTTTCCGAGCGGAGTTGCGCCTTCGGCTCTCCATACTAATCCCTAAGATTAATAAGAGTATCTCCCATAGTCTTTTATAGGCTGAGCCGCAACTATACAGCGCTAAACCATTAATGTGAAGCCATGAATAATTTTTAAAACATCCGCTAATAAAAATTATTTGCTTATTCATAAATCAAATGGATATCAATCAATTATGAACGCGACTTAAGTCTTTGAAAGGTTTATTTTTTATCTCGCATTATAAGCCACAATGCAGGCAGAGTGACAAAAACGAGCATTAAGGCAGCAGGTGCCGCTAGCTCCAAGGTCTCGTCATCAGCCTCCAGCCAAATTTTTATAGGTAAGGTCATCATTCCCGGCTCATTAATAATTAAGGCAATGGGCAGTTCTTTTAGCGCATCAATAAAAACTAAAACCCATGCGCCGGCCAAACCCTGGCGCATAATTGGAAACAAAACACGTTTAAGGTTTTGCCAAGCATTTAATCCAAGCAAGCGACCTGCTTGCTCAATGGAAGGAGTAATTTGTTGTAATGCAGATTCCTCGGCTTGAACTGCAAATGGCATATATCGAATTATAACTGCGGCAATCCAAGCGGCTACAAAGGCAAGTGACCCAAATTCTGAAACAAACAGAGCAAAGACCAGCAATGTTCCGATAATAACGACCGGTCCAGGCAAGATAAAACCAACGTTGGAGCCATGTATGCATAATTGGCTTAGTCTTGACTGCCGTCGGTAATTAAATAAGGCAATAGGCAATGCCGTCATAATAGCGATGCTGGCAACCACAAAGGCAATCCAAAATGAGTTGAATGTATACTGCCAGAATTCACTGTTAATATAATTTTGTTGGATTGAAGCCCAACTTTTCACTAACAACCAAAATAAAGGTAAACCTACTGAAAAAACTAATATTAATCCTATCCAAAACCAAACTGAAAATAACTGCAGCTTAGATAGTTTTTTCTTTAGGTGTTCACCATTTTTTATGTCATCGGCATAATATCTTTGTCGACTACGAAAAAAGCGCTCCAAGATTAAAAAAGTAAATGCCAATACAATCAACACTATGCTCAATGCCGCAGCAGGGCCGTAATCATTATCTGCCTTCGCGTGCGAACTCTTAATATAAATTTCCCAGGTAAATGTTGGAAATTGCATAACACTAACGGCACCAAAGTCAGATATTGTGTGCAAAATAACAATTGCTAAACTCGCCGCAAGCGCGGGCCTAAGCAGAGGAAAATTCACTCGCCAAAAACGTTGAAATGAACTTAGGCCATGTAGCCTAGCAACATCTTCCAAACTCTTGGTCGATTTGTTAAGCGAAGTGCGCACCAATAAAAATACGTAGGGAAAGGATGCCAAGGATAAGACGATAGATGTTGCAATGAGAGTTGAAAACTCAGAACTCGAAACAAATATCGAATTCCAAAATATGCCAATTGATCCTAACCAACCATCGTAGCTAAAGAGTCGTGTATAAATGTCTGCGTAAACATAAGTCGGTATTGCTAAGGGAAGTATTAACAACCAGACAACAACTTTGCTACCGATAAATCGATATCGTGTCACTAACCAGGCCGCTGAAACGCCTATTATTGAAGTCAGGAAAGCAACAATAATAGCTAATTTGAGTGTATTAGCAAGTAATCCCGGAATTGAATTGCTTAATAAATCAGACCATTTCGAAGCAGTCACACTGCCACTGTTAAACAAAATTGCGATGAGCGGCAGCAATATGATTAAGGTAATAAACACTGAAAGCAAAGACGCCGCGGTTATTCTCGACCAGGTATATTTCCCTAAATCAAGAATCTTATTCCGAAACTTATTTAATATAAGCTTGATTGAGTTAGACTGCGCACTTTGATTGTTGTTCATTTAGTTACAAAATAATTATTTTACGAATAAAACTGCGTGAGAAAACAACTTATTCTCAAGCAAAATTAAAGTGATAACATCACTGCTGATTTCGCTTGAGTTAAACATGCCTGTCTCTGCTCTTAATAAAGACCCGCTTTTTCAATTAGATTTAGAGTCTTGCTATGATCTTTACCTAATAACGACATCGGAACATCCGCTACATTCATTTTGTCTCGCGCTGGAATTTCTGGTGAAGCTTTCACGTCAACTCGTATGGGATATTCTCGGTTTTGATTTGCAAATAAAGACTGGCCCTTTTTTGAAACTAAAAATTTAATTAATTTTTCGACCGTCTCTTTCTTTTTCGTATGTTTTGATATCGCAATTCCAGTAATATTCCACGCCACACCCATCTGACCATTCGCTTGATCGGGCAATAAAATTTGAATTGGCGCATTTGGATTTTTAGCTAGATGGCGATAAATATAATAATGATTGACCAGCCCAATTGATTTCTTACCTGCAGCGACCGCTTTAACAATCTTGCTGTGTTTTCTGAAAACCTTGCCTTCAGAATTTATTTTAATACCCTTCATAAATTTTAACGTTTTTTCTTTGCCAGCCACTTTGACATAAACGGTGATGCCAGACAGAAAACTTCCATTAGCACTGTGGGTAATTGCCAGCTTACCTTTTAATCGTTTATCCGCTAAATCAAAAACCGACTTCACAAAATCTAACTCTTTTAAACTCGCCTTGTTCACAACGAGGACGCGTGCTCTTGCTGACAAACCAACCCAGGTATTGTCTTTGGCTTTATAATTCTTTTCAATTTTAGTTAACAAACCTTTATCCATAGCTTGAAATAGGCCAATGTCGCTACCAATTTGCAAAGATCCTGCATCATTACTGATAAAGGCATCAGCCTTAGTCTTGCTTTTTTCTAAACGCATTCGATTTATTAGAGCTGAAGCCTTTGCATTGTGCAAAGTCACCTTGATGCCAGTTTGCTTTTCGAACTCAGCCATTACTGGCTTTAAAAACTTGGCGTGACGTCCAGAATAAATAACCAAACTTTCGGCCGCACTCACACCCGAGCCAATTAAAACTATCAACAAAATCAAATACTTAAAATATTTCATTTAAAGCTTACTCTCTCTAATTTTCACTAAATTGATTATATACAATGACTTAACCGAAACACGAAACAAGGTTTGAATACAAACATAAGTCCCGTTCTGTCCAAATTTTTGGGCCTCTATACCTCTATATAATAATAAAGGTGCAGCGTTAATGCAAATGATAATTGTTTTCATTAGCATTAGTAGTGCTTTTTTCCGTCAAGCTACAAGGACCTTATTTTATACGCTTGACTGAGTTTTTGAATTGACGAAAATCAATTAAGCTCGCATCCCTGTGCCTAAATTGATTTCTCTAGTCGACCTAATTATTCTGATGCCTACCATCTACTTTTGCTATAAGCGGAACATCTCTATGATGGCCATTAGGCTTTGTTTTTTTGTTTGCTGCGCAAACAAAATGAAGGTTAACCCGCTTTTCTCACAGCACTTCGTCGCGAGATGGTTCAAGCGTGTGCTATGACTGGATTTCGCGACCGAGAAATGCGCAGGCATAGTCGAC
>QIKQ01000008.1 GCA_003233075.1 Gammaproteobacteria bacterium | reverse complement strand
ACTATGTCGAGCGCTTGGACCGAGTGAAAACGAGTCATAGTATGCAATTGGGCCGTCGCAGTAGACGGGCTGTGAGAAATGCGGGCTAGAGCTTACGAGATTGCTTCGACTGCTTGCGCTGTCTCGCAAAGACGGGAAGCGTGGAGTACGGTCCGGTCACTCAATTACTATTACACTTAGAGAATAATACTTATGGGACAGTGGTGTTAATAGAAGCTTAGTTTTACTTTAATATTACTTTGGGTAAATTGATTTCATTAATTGAAATGGTTTTCTTCGATCGTAAATAATTAGCAACTACATCCCAAATAGCCTGCCCTTCTACGGTTTGTGATACATCTGCCCAACCGACGATTTTATATCGTTTATTAGGCGACAGTAATTTACCATTTAAAGTCAAATTAGATATTCTATTTCTAAACGATGCGCGAGGTCTAATGCTATACTTCAATTTTCCGACACGGACCATGTCTCCGCCCTGCTGCTTATACGGGTCAATGTTAAAGGAATTATCTGCGATATGCTCTAGTAAATTATGTATTTGTTTTCCTGTGAAATAATTCACGATTACTATTGGATAGGTAATCGCGGTTTGATTTAAAATATCTTCATAACTAATAGAACTACCTGGCAATACACTTGTTCCAAAACGAAATCCTGGTGAAAAAATCACTTCGGCATCAAAAGTAGATTCTAGGGAATCTAGAATTAATTGATCAAAACTACTGTTAAATGTTCCTCGCCTGTAGAGCAAATGTTCAGTTTGAGCTAGTTTTTCTTTTAATTTAGCAATATAGGGTTTACGAACCTTATTAATATAGGAATTCATCTCCACGTTTGGTTTTATTATATTAGAAAATACTGGTATTAAACGATAACGAAAATCTGTGACTTTGCCTTTTTTTACTTCAAAATCAAGTAGCGATAAAAACTTACCTGCCGCACCAGAGTTGATGACTATTGTTTTATTCGTTGGATTTGCAACTAGGATAGGTTTAACCGTAGCCTGATGGGTGTGCCCACCTAATATGGCGTTTAAACCTCTAATTCTTTTCGCTAACTTTAGATCAGCTCCCATGCCATTATGTGACAACAATATTACGAGCTGCGCTCCCAATTTTCTTGCCTTATAAACATGATCTTGTAAAGCTTGTTCGCGCAAGCCAAAACTCCAATCGGGTACAAGATGTTTTGGATTTGCTAGTGAGGTGTAGGGAAACGCCTGCCCTATAATGGCGCAGGGTATTCCATTCAAACTCCTAAGCACAAAGGGCTGAAATATTTGGTCTTCAAAATTCTTATCAACAATATTTTGCGCAACAAAATCAATATTATTTTTGTTATAATCCTTTTTAATTATTTCCGAAAAACGGTCCGCACCATAAGTAAATTCCCAATGCCCAGTCGCAATATTAACGCCTAGCTTAATATTAGCATCGACCATGTCTTGTCCTCGCGTCCATAAAGACGTAGCAGAACCTTGCCAGCTGTCACCACCATCAAGCAATAAAGCGCCAGGTCTTTGCTCTTTGATTTGATCCACTAAAGTTTTTATATAGGCGAAACCGCCTAGTCGACCAAATTTTTGTGCTAATTCAGCAAAGTCTAAGTGAGTTAAAACATACTTCGATGCCTCATCATTGCGACCGTAATAATTAAGAAGATCATTGCCGCTAACATTAAGCTGGCCATCTTGGGTTTGCGCTAGTTTAATCGCAGACTCTGGCTCGCGGTAGTAATTTGGCAGTAATTGGGCATGCACATCAGTAATATGAATAAAACTTGCATTGCCGAATGCTGGAAACTCGTAAATATCCGCCGGCAGTCCATATTTTTTTATACTTGGTTTTAACAATTGAGTTGAATCGGTATTACTGAGAGAATCAAAGCTTATGCCAGCTGCAAGACCGGCACTAATAATTTTTAAAAATTCGCGTCTATCCATTATCAGTTGACTCAAAAGGTAGAGTGACAATAAAAATCGAACCATTTGGCACATTGTCTTTTACTTGAATGACGCCTTTGTGCGCCAATACCGCCCATTTTACTATAGCCAAACCTAGTCCGGAGCCTTGAAAGTGATGCCTAGTTTGATCTAAGCGTACAAAACGTTCAAATATTTTTTCCTTTTTATCGTCACTAATCCCCAATCCCTGGTCCGCTATTTGAAATTCAAAAAGTTTTTGTTTTGCATCCAGTCTTATTTGAATACGTGTGTTTTCTGGAGAATATTCAATTGCATTTTCAATTAGATTAATTAATATACGCTCATAAAGTGTTCGATCTATACTCGCAAATAATACTTTTTCTATGTCTAATTTTATTTCGATTTTCCTCTCTTCCGCCAGTGCCGTAAAATGATCAACCCATTGTTCCGTTAGTTCAGAAATATTACATTTTTTTAATTCATATTGAATCAAGCCTGCGTCACTACGTGCCAATTCTAGAAGTAAACTTATCATACGTTCGATTCGAGTTAAATCTTCTAAAATATTTTGTAGTGTATCCTTATATTCTTCCGCGCTGCGTTTTTTAGATAATATGACTTCAGCTTGAGTTCTTAAGCTTGTTAAAGGCGTTCTTAATTCATGTGATGCATCCGCCGTAAATCGGGTTAAAGATTTAAAGGTATTTTGAATCCGATTTAACATATGATTAAAGGCAGAAGATATCTGACCAATTTCATCCGTTCGATTAGTGGAGAGACGAGTTCGTAGATCAGATGCATCTATGCTCTCTATTGTACTAACCAACTCTTTGACAGGTTTGAGTGCATTGGTTGCAACCCACCAAGCTGCCAGACTTATAAGCAGCAAAGGAATCGGTATACTCCATAATAATATCCGATTTAACTCACTAATTTTAGTATCTGCATAATCAAATGAGACCATTAACTGAATTACGTACAGTTCTCGACTAAAGTTAGTTTTTTGATTAAATAAGCTATTATAGATTCGATATTTTTTTTGGTTTATATCTATGGTTTTATACGATTGAGCCTTTATATGTAGTATATCTGGATCTGGCAAGGTATAGGAAATCATGCTTAAAGAACGTCGTAAAATATTCAAACTTTTGTCTCGAATAATATATCCGTAGCTTGAGAGTTTTGAATTATTATTTACCCCGATTTGTTTTTGGTCTAACACTAATTTAGCATTATCATCAAACTTCAACAAATTAATAACATTACGTGTTTCTTTAACTAGGTCCCGATCTATTTCCAGAAATACTTCTGTAGAATAGGTGTAAATAATTGTGACATAGAGAACGATAACTACAAACAGAGATGAAAAAATGGAGAGTAAAGTGATTTTTGATCTCAAACTAAGCATTAGGGTATTTCGTCTTCCTTATCACTAATGACAAAACCTAAACCCCTAATCGTGTGAATTAGTCGTTTTTGATCCTCAAGGTCAATTTTTTTACGTAATCGCATAACATGAACATCGATTACATTATCTAAAGGAGTGGCTCGTTCAACGCGCCAAACATCTTTGGCTAACACTTGTCTTGATACTGGTTTGTAGGCGTTGCGTAATAGAAGTTCAAGAATTTCAAATTCTCGAGGTGTAAGATTGACGATTTTATTATTTCTTGTTACTTTGCGAGCGATGACATCGACATATAGATCAGCCATACTGTATTCTAAAGTATTGGATTGATCACGTCGTAAACGTACTTTAATGCGAGCCAATAATTCGGAAAATTCAAATGGTTTAATTAAATAATCGTCAGCGCCAGAATCGAGACCAAGTACTTTATCTTCTGTTGTATCTCTAGCAGATAGAATAATGACAGGTAGAGTAAGATCTTTTTCGCGAATAGTTGATAAAATCTCTAAGCCATCTCGTCCAGGTAGGTTAAGATCTAGTACTATCAGGTCTGGCTCATGATTCAGCCAATTAATAATTCCATCTTCACCAGTGAAGGCCGTATAAACCTTATAACCTGCCTCAGTCAAGCCCTTGCCTAGGTATTGAGCAACTTTGACCTCATCTTCGATAACTAATATAGACTGCTCATCACTCATACTTCAAGCCTAACCTCTTTAGGGCACCTCTAATTGTGTCTATTTTCACGCTGGTGGCGTTTTGTCGAACTTATTAAAATGCGGAGTCGCGCAGCGATAAACTGCACTTTTAAAAAGTTCTTCGCCTTGCCAGTGCACAAATATCCTAATTATTAGAGGTGCTTTATTAAATGTTACTGAAATCCTATCACAATCCACTGCAAACGCCAGATTCTATGAACAAATATTCAGAATGTATAGCAAAACCTTAAAAGTTCTGCTCTGGGAAAGCAGAATATGCTAATTAACTATTTTGGGAAAATAAGAAATAAATTATTTGATTCGGTTTGAGATTTATACGTTATTTGCTATCTAAATATGTATTATGTGTAAAGCAGCTGGCTTAAATTATAAAAAAACTTCATTTTCTCCGCAACTTTTTCTGCGACTAAAGACCAGTTAGTTTTATGCTATTTATGTTTGAAACTCTAATTATTTTTAGGCGTGGTGCGAGCTCGATGTATTATTTTGTCACCGTATTTAGCATTGATTTTATCTGTGACTTTATCAATATTCGTCATTGAACTGGTTTCTTCGGCAAATAAGTCTTTTTGATTTTGTTCGCTAGTTTTTTTTAAGCCACCAGCACCGACACCGATTAAACGCAAAGAATGATTTTCGCTTTGATAGAACTGTTGTAAAAGTGATTTAGCTGTATTCCAAATCTCGGAGGTTATATCAGTTGCTTCGAGCAAGGTTCTAGAGCGGGTCACACGGCTAAAATCCGCTAGCCTCAATTTAAGAATAACAGTTCTACATTTAATTTGTTTGTGACGTAAGCGACTAGCGACTGATTCAGTCAGATTGATTAGAATAGCAGTTAAGGCATGAATGTCAGATATGTCTTGGCTAAAAGTAGTTTCATGTGAAATAGATTTTGCTTTACGTTCACTTTCGACTGATCGTGTATCTATGCCATTAGCGAGATACCAAACTTTTCTACCCTGCTTGCCAAATTCAGTTTCTAGGTCTTGCACATTCGACTGACGAATATCTTTAATACTATTTAGACTAAACTCGTGAAAGCGTTTTTCAGATGCTTTACCGATTCCCCATAAACGGTTAATGGGCAAGGGGTCTAAAAATTGAGATTCTTTTCCTGGTTCTATATATAAAAAACCATTTGGTTTATTTATGTCGCTCGCTACTTTTGCCACATATTTGTTTTGAGCGATGCCAACGGAAGCAGTCAAATTTAATTCATTCTGAATATCATTTTTTATTGCATGTCCGATCTCAATTGCTGAGCCGAAAAGCTTTTTACTACCATCCACATCTAAAAAGGCTTCATCTAATGACAAAGGTTCGACTTCAGGAGTGTAGCGATAAAATATATCACGGATTTTACTAGATACATCAATATATTTTTGCATATTGACCGGTAAAAATACTAAATTTTTACACAGACGAATTGCGTGTGCACTTGGCATCGCACTGTGTATACCAAATTTTCTGGCTTCATAATTAGCGGCACAAATAACCCCTCTACCCTGTGGGCTGCCACCGACTGCGACGGGTTTTCCTTTTAAAGTTGGATTATCTCGCACCTCTACTGAGGCGTAAAAGGCATCCATATCTACATGAACAATCATTTATCATCTCATCCAAAGGAAGGACTAATTTAATTGAATTATATACGTCGTTTCTTCTAATTTATTTAAACCCATTTCTTTAAAACGAGGCGCTTGGGCGAGCACATCTGTTTTACTTATAATTGTAATACTGAATTTATCCCCGTAAAGCATATTAATTTCATCGAAGGCTACCGAAAATGGCGGGCCTTGCATTTCTGATTGATTATAGCTCAAAGCAATTAATAGTATTTGAGTGTTATTATTTAGATAAAAATTCTTGAAAGTATCGACATAAGCTTGCCTTAGCTCTTTGGGCATAGCAACCAATGCAGCTCGATCATAAATTAAATCATAATCTTGCTTTAATTCTTTGCTGATTTCAAAAAAATCACCTTGATATAACTTAATATTATTCGAAGTGTATATTTTATAATTATCTTCATCGCTGATGCTATAATCTAAGGACTGTTCTTTAAAGAAATCTAAAATCGCAATTTCACTTAATTCTATGCCAACGACATGTTTAAAATGTTTGGCGAGATAAACTAAGTCATGACTTTTGCCGCAAAGAGGCACCAAGCAACGTGAATATTCCTGAGATTGTTTAGAGAGTACATTGGACAGTACTTTTTGTAAAACAGGGTTGACCTGCTCAAGGTGAAAGCCAATATTATTTTCTTGCCAACGTTGCTGCCAAAAGTCTGGGATCATAAACTAGTGTACTCAATATTAGAATATAATTTTAGTTATTTTTTCGAAATTTGAGACGAAAGTAGTGGTCTAACTTATCTAGCCAGGATCACAACCACTACTAGCCCGCATTTCTCACAGCCCGTCTACTGCGACGTACTATGACACGTTTTCACTCGGTCCAAGCGCTCGACATAGTGTCGACTATGCCTGCGCACTTCTCGGTCGTGAAAACGTGTCATAGCATATCCTTGAACCGTCTCGCTACGAAGTGCTGTGAGAAAAGCGGGCTAGGATGCTGAGGCGGTATTGAGATAATCTTTATGATATTTAGCATTGCTAATAAGTGTCGAAAAGCACACGTTATTTTTTTAGTTGCATTATCCGACTTTCTGTTAGACGGTAGACTTGCAATATACGGGGTCTGAAGTCCACCCAGCCGACACTGTACGCTAAGTAGTAAGTTACTGAAATTACGCCAGTTAGTGCCACTAATATTTAATAATGTTTGTTTTTAAGTCTAAAATACTATTTAGTACTTATTGATGATTATGAATTGGATTATTGATTAGAAAACAATCTATAATTATTCTTAAGCGCACAGTATCGGCCGGATGGACTTCAAACCTCTAAAACTATCGATTATACTATGTTTGGGCAGATGTTATACGAATCCCGGTCAACCCTATTTTTGATTCGACAAAGCCTGTATTAATTAAAGTGACTGATAGATGGAATTATTATGAGACTAATAATTTTACTTAAAACATTGTTAACACTAGTGCTCGTTATGTGTTTCGCTTTAGCGTGTCAACCGCGTTCCAGTAGTCAAAAGCCAGCACCGGTGACAGTTTCTAAATTTACGGATATCCATATTCACTATAACTTCACCCAAGAAGAAGTCACTAGTAAAAATCAAGCGATCAAAATATTAAAAAAACATCAAGTGGTGTTGGCTGTAGTTTCTAGCGAACCAACCAACTATGCGTTGAAAATTGCAAATCTAAATAAAAAATTAATTATTCCCTTTGCTTCACCCTATTACAAACCAGGCATCAAATTACATTGGTATTATGATAAAAATTTGTTAACAAAAATGCGAGTATTATTAGCAACAGGTCAGTACAAGGGTATTGGCGAAGTTCATCTTACTGCCGGTATAGGTCCTAGGCCCAATAATAAAAATATGTTAGGCCTACTTAATTTAGCCCGTGAATTTAAATTGCCTTTTTTAATCCATACTGATTCCTCTGATCCAAAATACATGCAAGTCTTTTGTGCAGCCTACCCTAGCGTCCGCTTTATATGGGCGCATGCAGGTGGAATACTAGGCACTAAAAGACTAACGCAAGTAATGAACGCTTGCCCTAATGTATGGCTAGACATGGCCGCGCGAGATCCCTGGCGCTACGGATTATTAACAGACAATAACAATAAACTATTGCCTGGTTGGCGAGAATTTTTTATAAAATATCAAAATCGAATTATGACTGGTACCGACCCGGTATGGAATGCGCATCAAGCTTATAAGTGGTATGAAGCGGATGAAGGCTGGAATCACTATACTAAACTTATTAATTTTCATCGAAATTGGATGAAACAACTACCTCTAGAGGTAGAAAAAAAAATCAGACTCACAAATACACTTAAGTTTTTTAATAAACTGTAACCAGGAGAGAATAAAAAAGCGGGGGGCGTTTTCAAAAATATTATGCCGTTTTAGCGCGACGTTTTTGATGGCATTGCGGACAATTCCTGTTGGCGTTCGTATAATGTTATGCTTGTTTTAATACAATGGTTTTTTGCAATTCTTTGAGCAACCTGTGCATCTTCAGGATAATCAATCCTGGCAAGACTCAAACCAATTTTTTATGAGCACTCGCGGTAACCTCATCTATGGGTTTTTAACCAGGGAGTCTTATTGACTACTATTGGCAGACTTGAGCCGGAAAATAGGGGCGACCACTTACGGGTAATGATGTAGTGTCGTTGGTGCAACTTGGCTAGGTAATACCAGCTCAGCTGAACTATCGCTGTTAATTGTTACTGGCTCGTGATGAGCACTATCTCCACTATCAAGTTGTTCATTCATAATATTTATTAAGCCATTGACTCACTTATTGCATACACATACGTGTTATTTACAATATTAGTATGGTCATTCCTTGCTTAGTTCAAAGTCGAAACTAGAAACTAATTGATATTCAAAGTCATTAGCGTGAATAAGTACTCTGTGCCAAAATAGATGCTTAACTAAATAGATTATTATAAAAGGATGTCTTGTGAATAAAAGCATTACCACCAATTTACTCGCTATCTTATTGATTATTATTGGGTATTTTGTTTTCCCAGAACTGCCAGCGGTAATCAATACAGGTGTCTTTGCTTTTTCCGGGGCAATCACAAATTGGTTGGCAATACATATGTTGTTCGAAAAAGTACCCCTACTGTATGGCTCAGGTGTCATCCCTAATCAATTCGAAAAATTTCGTGATAGTTTACGCGATTTAATCATGCAGGAGTTTTTCACAGCAGAATATTTACGTGAGTTTTTATCCAGCAATGCGATGGACTGGATGCCTGATTTTGATTCCGCAGTTGGCGAAATCGATTACGATAAGTTATTTGATAAGTTAGTCGAAGCCATTTCTGAATCGAGTTTAGGCGCGATGCTATCAATGGTAGGAGGAATATCTGCCTTAGAACCGTTACGAGAACCTGTTAAAGAGAAAATGAAAAATTTTCTGGCTGAATTCCTCAAGTCAGATAGCTTTCACAATAAAGTGACTGCTGCGCTAAAAGACGAACATTTCTCCGATACCTTGTACAAAAATATCGAACAAATAGTTGCTTCGCGTTTGCAGCAATTAACGCCTCAATTAGTAAAAGACATTATACAAAAGATGATTCGCCATCATCTTGGTTGGCTCGTTGTTTGGGGTGGTATGTTCGGTGGTTTAATTGGTTTAGTTTATACTATTATTATTTAAGGTCGTAAAAATGGCAATTAAAAAAGTTGTGCGTATGGGCGATCCAGTACTAAAAGCACCTTGCCTTGAAGTAAGCGAATTCGATACGCCCGAACTTCATGCGCTCGTAGTGGACATGAAAGACACTATGCACGCAGAAAATGGTGCTGGACTTGCTGCGAATCAAATTGGCGTAAACCTAAGAGTCATCCTGTTTGGATTTGAGCAAAATGAACGCTATCCTGAAGCGCCTGAAATTCCTGAAACAGTTTTAATAAACCCAATAATCGAAGTGTTAGATCGATCAAAGGAAATCGCCTGGGAAGGTTGTTTAAGCATTCCCGGTATGCGTGGTTTAGTACCACGTTACCTGTCCATTCGTTACTCCGGCAAAGATGAGTTTGGCAATCCAGTAAGTCAAGACGTTAGTGATTTTCATGCACGCGTTGTGCAACATGAAAACGATCACTTAGATGGCTTATTATATCCGCAGCGTATGACATCAATGGACTCTTTTGGTTATATTGATGAATTAGATGCTGCGTGTGCCTTGGATGAGAAAAGCCTACCCTGTGAAGATGACAGATCTGAAGTCTAAACTGCTTTATCTAGGGTCTGATTGTCGTTTATCGAATGCGGTACTAATCGAGTTAATCAATAAGTCAATTTCAATCAGCAAAATAGTTGTAGAAAATAGTGTAACAGAGCCGGTAAATTTAATTCCTACTGTTACAGCATCAAATAAAGGGCTCAAAGCAATTGCATTTGAAAATAATATTCCATTTCAAACTATAAATGCAAATAAAGAAAGTCATTGGAGTGACTTATTAAAGAGCTGCGAATACGATATTGGATTATCTATTTGTTTTGAAAAAAAGATACCTGACTATGTCATAAATAGTGAAAACAAAAAATATTTAAATTTTCACCCTTCTCAATTACCGCTGTTTAAAGGACCTGACCCCTTATTTTGGCAGCTTAAGCATGGACTAGATGAAATTAGTTTAAGCTTGCATCAAATGAATAATTCATTTGATGATGGAAATGTTGTTGCTCGCTGTCAATTTAGCTTACGCGAGCACTCTAATTTAGAATCTTTAGAAATACTAATGGCTAGCCGTGCATGCGAATTAATAGTTAAAAATATAAATAACGATTTCACTGCGTATGCTAAAAAGAGCAAAACGAACAAAATTAAATCGAGCTATTATTCATGGCCTAGTCAGGCTGACTTAGAGATAGACTTATTTTCTTGGCAAAAAAATACTGCATTCTATTTTCTCAATTTGATGGTTTCAAAATATCCTGGCATTACAATTAAGAACCGAAACAATAAATTAAGAATAAAGACTATCAAAAACGATACGATAATGGAAAAAGAACCACTCCATGTCGATAAGTATCTTCGCTGCCCCTGCAAGCAGGGTCAATCACTGTGGTTTAGGCGAGACCATATTACAATGCTTTAAGCTAATAAACGTTATTCGACAACTTTCAATAGATCACCAAGCGACAAACTTCCCTGTTGTTGATGAATAAGATTTTGACCAAAAAGTATTTTCATGTCTGCACGCTGTCGATATTCGCGAAGAGTGGCCAATGGTTGTTTTGATTTAGATGCAGTTTGTATATCAATGGTAGGAATAATACAACGAGAGCAAGGCTTAACAACGGCCATTTCAATATCGCCAATAGTGACTTTATGCCATTGATCTTCCTCAAACGCAATTTGATTATTAATCACTATATTTGGTCGGAAACGCTGCATAGGGACTGCGGCCTCAGACTTAGCTTGTAGTTTTTGATTTAAATCATTGAGTGATCCCTGGCTGATGAGCAGAATAGGAAAGCCATCCGCAAAGTTCACTTGCTTATTAGGGTCTTTTGCATAATATTGGTCAACTTGACGAACTTCGGAATCGTCCATGTAAACTAATCTTAGCTTAGCTTGTAAAAAATCACTGAACCATTTGTTAATGTGACCACTGGCGACTTTCGCTTGGCAGGAATCTGTCCAGATTTTGACATCTATACTAGTCTCAGAAAAGTTTTTAAAGTCTATGAACAGCTCGCTGGAATTGTTACTTGAAACTAACAATCCAGTCTCAGTTAAGCTAACATCTATAAGACACATCTTAGTTTGTTGGCGCTGAGTAACAAATTTATTGTTTTCGTCGATTAACATCCAACGACGATCAAATTTAAAGCCAAATTTATCTAATTCTACCGAATCAAGTGAAATTCCGCGCATAGACTTAATGGGATAAATTGTAAGACTGGATACCGAATAGGAACTCATAGTGTTTACTGCTAAAATAGCGAAAATTTGCAATTAAAGAAATCAGTATCAGCATTATATTAGATTTAACTTGAATAGGAAATCAAAAATTAAAACACTTGGTCTATTTTTATTTTGTCGGCAAGGTTATGAAAAAGATTGTGCTGCTGAAATTCAGCAAGTTGCGCGTAATTTACGCATCCCAGCCTATTGCAAAACGATCGAAAATTCAGCTTACGTGCAGTTTATTTGCACAGATCCTAACTACGATGCTGCCGTGTTATTTGAGCAAGTTCAGTTTGATCAACTCATTTTTACTCGGCAATGGTTCGCTATCACTTCTGAGCTAGCAGAATTATCAGACAATAATAGATTATTTGATATAGAAGCGAATGTTCACAGTCTTAACATAAAGTACAGTGATGTACTTTGGGAAGTTCCGGATACAGATGAATTAAAACCGCTTAATCGATTAACTAAAAGTTTAAATCAAATTAGTTCCAAATCTAATTCATTTAATTTTTCTGATAAGCATGAATCAAATAATGTTTTGCATATTTGTTTTATTGGCAGCACGCATTGCCTTATTGGTTTTAGTCCAAGTAATTGTACGCATCCGAACTCTGCTGGAATAATGCACTTAAAGTTGCCCCATCAAGCACCCAGTCGCTCAATGCTTAAATTGGATGAAGCCCTCCGAACTTTCTATCCACGTAGGAAACAAAACCAAATATTAAAAAAAGGCATGTGTGCAGTTGATCTAGGAGCGGCGCCAGGAGGCTGGACTTGGTTATTAACTCAATATGGAGTTCAAGTGGTAGCAATCGACAATGGAGCACTTGAAACTACTTTAAACGAATCAAAATTAGTTACTCATATTAAGACAGACGCCTACAAGTACTCTCCTGAATTTCCAGTTGACTGGTTAGTGGCAGACATTGCTGATAAACCTTCAAGAGTATTTGAACTTATCGAATTATGGCTAGAAAATAACTGGGCACGAAATTTAATTTTTATATTAAAACTTCCGATGTTACAAAGATTTAAATTTTTAAATGAACATATCATTAATCGCTTAAAAGAAATTAGTCAGCAAGAACCTAATCGACGATTATGTATGAAACAGCTCAGTCATGACCGTAATGAAATTACAATCGCTTTATTAAAAACTTAATTAAAACCCCAATTTCATAATATCCATATTCTTAATTGAATTTTTAAGTGCATTTGCATGATAAGTGATATGTTCACCGATAAATGTTGATATGAAATGATAGCTGTGATCATAACCTTCATGAAGCCGTAGGTTTAGTTTTTGCCCTTCTTGCTCGCAAGCAGTTTCAAAATTCTCTGGCAGTAATTGTTTATCATTATAAAATTCATCCGCTAAGCCTTGATCAATTAAAATATTAGTTAGCTTAGCGCCATCTTCAACTAAACAAGTCGCATCATATTGTCTCCACACTTGACTATCGTCACCTAAGTATTCACTAAAACAAGACTTTCCCCAAGCACTTTTAACCGGATTACAAATTGGCGCGAAAGCCGATACTGATCGAAAATTAGTTGGATTTTTTAAAGCACATATTAAAGCGCCATGTCCTCCCATCGAATGACCTGATATTGATTTTGCATCAGGTATCAATGCAAGTATATTTTCGACTAAGGCGGGCAGTTCGTAGCTAATATAATCAAACATTTGATAATTAATTTTCCAGGGCTCTTGAGTGGCGTTAACATAAAAACCTGCACCTTGGCCCAAATCGTATCTGTCGTCTCTATCTTCTACAAGTTCCCCGCGCGGGCTAGTATCAGGAAATATTAAGGCAATACCTTGCTCGGCGGCATATCGCTGTGCTCCTGCTTTAACACGCGCATTGTCATCATTGCATGTAAGACCTGACAACCAGTATAAGCTAGGAACTTTGTGTGACTTAGCCTGCATAGGCATAAACACAGAAAATGTCATTTCACAATCACAAACAATAGAATCATGCGTATACCGACTAAGGTAACCGTCAAATTCTTTAATGGACTCAATACATTTCATTAAATTTTCTTTTTAGAGCTGCCCTTTATTAAAATTGAATAACAGAACGAATACTTTCACCATTATGCATTAGATCAAACGCTTTGTTAATGTCTTCTAAGGGCATTGTATGCGTTACGAAAAGATCTAACTCTATTTCGCCCGACATATAACGATCAACGTATCCTGGTAACTCGGTTCTGCCTTTGACCCCGCCAAATGCGGTGCCCTGCCAAGTTCGGCCCACCACTAAATTAAACGGTCGTGTTTGAATAGTTTGTCCTGCACCAGCAACACCAATCACGGTGGATACGCCCCAACCCATGTGAGTGCACTCAAGTGCATCTCGCATGACTTCGGTATTACCAATGCATTCGAATGAATAATCTGGTCCACCCTGATAGGTATCTTGCATGAATTCAACCAGCGAGCCACGTACCTCGTTAGGATTAACAAAATCTGTAGCACCTAATTGCTTCGCAAATTCAAACTTGTTTGGGTTAACATCAATGCCGATTATACGTTGCGCACCTGCCATAACCGCACCTTGCACAACGGACAGACCAATGCCGCCAAGACCAAAGACTGCAACCGTTGAACCCGCTTCAACCTTGGCCGTATTTATGACCGCGCCAATGCCTGTCGTAACCCCACAGCCTAGTAAGCAAACTTTTTCGAGTGGAGCAGCTTTGTTAATTTTGGCTAGGGCTATTTCTGGTACGACGGTATATTCAGAAAATGTAGAACAACCCATATAATGAAATATGTCCTTACCTTTACTTGTGAACCGTCGAGTGCCATCAGGCATATAACCTGTCCAAACAGTGGACGCGATAGATTGGCATAAATTAGTTTTAGTTGACTGACAATACTCACATTCGCCGCACTCGGGAATATACAAAGGAATAACATGATCACCGACCGCTAAATCTTTCACGCCCAATCCGAGTTCAACTACCTCGCAACCACCTTCATGACCAAGAATACACGGAAAGGCCGCTTCTGGATCATCACCCGAAAGCGTAAATGCATCGGTATGACACACACCGGATGCAATTACGTTGAGTAAGACCTCGCCTTCCTTAGGGCCCATGACTTCGACTTCTTCAATCTCAAGAGGTTTATTCGCCTCCCAAGCAACAGCAGCCTTGGCTTTCATATGTTTCTCTCTTTAGCACTATGTTGGGATAACCATAGGATTAACGTGGAGTGTCCAAATAAACAATATGTAAAAGTTTATCACGAATATTAGAATAAATTATATAATCCTTATCTGGGGCATCCATCCTTACTGATACTTTGTTGTTACATTTTAGATCTAACTGCTAATTTGATATTGAATTGTAGAAATGTTGGCGATTTATTATACGAACAGCTAAAAGACTAAACTCACTATTTATCCATTAACAAGCATTATAAAAATCCAATTTATATGGTCCAGCATCATTTTTTAATCCAAATGTTTGCTAACAGCACTTTGCAATCTTTTTCCGTATGCACTCATCCGCAAAGTTTAAAATAGCGTGATAGAATGATCACACGGCCATCTAAAAAAACACTTGACCTTATTCTGCAAGAGTTTTTTTAAATACCAATTCTACCTTTCCATTTTCCGCTACTCTCCCAACCTCCTGATATCCAAGTTTTGCAGCAAGATTTAGTGAAGGAATGTTATTTACTTCGATAGACAGGACAAGGGAGACTGGAGGATTTATTAGCTTGAGTGCTTCAGAAAACCCATTTATGGCTTCACTCGCGTATCCATTTAGTCGGTTAGGTTCATAAATGGTGTATCCAATTTCTATTCCATTTTCACAAAAGGGAGGTGTTCCATTCCAGGGTATCCGTGACCATTTAAGTGGCCAATCATAGTATTGTCTGAGCTTCGAACTAAGGCGCGAAGTAGCCAGCCGGATATTTTAGAGTCTCTTTGTATTTGAGAGGCTCGAAGAGAAGCGAGTTTTTTTTCTTTAAACCAGTCGTAAGGTACGACAAAGTTTACTAAACTTCTGGCCACATCTGGATTATTAAAGGATGCCGACAAAAATTTAATGTCTAGCCCGCATTTCTCACAGCCCGTCTACTGCGACGGCCCAATTGCATACTATGACTCGTTTTCACTCGGTCCAAGCGCTCGACATAGT
>QIKQ01000266.1 GCA_003233075.1 Gammaproteobacteria bacterium | reverse complement strand
ACATATATGTATGTCTTTATTGATATATACACACCAGTATGTAATAATAAGGCATGAATAATCACTCAACTACCGCAAATATACTTAAACTGGCAGAGGAACAGACGTTTCTTAAACCTAGTGATTTGCGTGAGTTTGGCTATCCTGATTTCTATCTACGTTACCTTGAAAAACAAGGTGTCCTTAAGCGTATTCGTCACGGCCTATACTGTCTGGCAGATAAATCCTTTGGACAATACGATTCTTATATTGAAGTGACCCAGTCAATTCCCCAGGGAGTCATTACGCTGCTGAGTGCGCTGGATATTCATCAAGTCACAACCCAAAATCCTTGGGAAGTGTGGATTGCTGTAAATCAAAACCAGCGTAAGCCCAATATAGAAAATCTACCTGCTCGGCTGGCTTGGTATTCAGGTGATGCTTTTTCAGAGGGAATTGAAATTCACTCGCTGTTTGATGTACCTGTTCGAGCCTATTGTCTTGAGAAAACCATTGCCGATTGTTTTAAATACAGAAATAAAATAGGCATTGATGTTGCCATTGAAGCGCTAAAGGATTCTTGGCAAGCAAAGAAAATTAAAAGGGATAAGCTTCGTTATTATGCGAAGATTTGTCGTGTTCATAATGTGATGTCACCTTATCTGGAAATACTGGAATGATTGTTAACCTGGCCGCATCGATTCGCCAAAAATTATTAAATCACGCTAAAGCGCAAAAAGAAGATTTCTCCTACGTTTTAAAGTTATACGCTATCCAACGGCTTTTGTATCGCCTCAGTTTGTCACCCTATGTTGATAAATTTCTACTGAAAGGCTCCTGGATGTTTTTAGTCTGGAATCAATTTCTACATCGCGCAACAAAAGATGTTGATTTACTAGGAATTGGTGAGAATAATGAAGAAAATCTAATAAAAATATTTGAGGAAATCTTTCTGATTGAGTCAGAAGATGG
Organism: Gammaproteobacteria bacterium; assembly: GCA_003233075.1. GTDB lineage: Bacteria > Pseudomonadota > Gammaproteobacteria > SZUA-21 > SZUA-21 > SZUA-41. Next base: position 8,378 of record QIKQ01000266.1, on the reverse strand, counting down.
AATACAATTTTTACCTGAATCAATCACAGCGTTTCTTATTAATAGAGAAGATAAATATCACGGCATTCGATTAAAAATGAGTGCCACGCTTGATCAAGCAAAAATACCCATTCAAATCGACGTGGGGCATGGTGACGCGGTAGTACCGGAACCCGCTATTGAAACTCTGCCCAGCTTACTCTCTCTACCCTGTCCTGCCTTACGGGTTTATCCAGTCTATTCCGTGGTGTCAGAGAAATTTGAAGCGATGGTGGATTTGGATATTGATAATACACGGATTAAAGACTTCCATGATATATGGGTAATCGCCTCCTCGATGACGTTGCAAAGCAAGTGGATGGCGAAAGCCATTGTTGCCACCTTTCAACGGCGCAAAACTGCCATTGAAAAGACGCCATTGTTTATTTTTAGCGATGAATTTAGAAATAACACAAACAAACAAATACAATGGAAAGCGTTTATCAATAAAAACAAATTAGACTATCCCTTTCCTTTTTCCGATCTTATTGTGAAGCTGGCAGAGTTTATAGAGCCTATTTATTTTAATTGTCATTCGCCAAACCCAGACGAGTTACAATGGAACTCGTCGAAATGGGCTTGGGAATAAATAGCTTATTTAGTCCACTCTAAATCAGTGTTTTAGCCTTTTTAATATTCTCATCTAAAGTGCTATCAGAGTATCTCATGGAACGGATTACTGTGATTGCTATTTTTCATAAGCTTTTTTGTGTAGTTTTTTTCATTAACATATTCGAATACAGACAATAATTCATCCGTTTCTATAGCACCTACATTATCGTGCGGATGATCAATATAAACATCTGGATACCAAGAATGAGTGTCACGTTAAAAGCACGTGCAGATAACGTGACGCTTACGTCAGTGTCCTTATAGGCTACAGCTTTTTTAATATATGTTAATTTAATAAATCAAATCATCACCAAATTATTAGTTTTTTGTTTATTATTCTTATATCAATCATGAAGCCAACTAATAACGTGGTACTGTCATTTAGGATAGACGAACAGTTACCAATCTACTACGATAACAACTAAAGATTAATGTGTTATTTGGAGACTGTATGGATATTCACAATGGAAATGAAATATGGAACTCAATGCCCTTTATGTTTGCAGAGTTTCCACCGGCACTAGCCAATATAACATTTGATAAATTACAGTATAATTCGATTGATCAAGTGCCATCTGAAATAAAATGGCAAACCACCAAAGAATTAAGTGATCCATGCAAGTACAATATTTTTTGCGCATCATTCCTAACAATTTACGAAATAGATCCGAAATTTATACTTGATTTACACCCAGCGAGGTACGATAACGTCAAGAAAAAAATAGCCTCTGGAAATGAAATCATGATTGAATTACGGTGGGATAAAAGATATCAACAATGCGTAGTATCCAATGGTCGCCATCGAATCGTAGCGTGTCTCAAATGAGGAATTACTGAGGGAATGGTTGCTTGTGCAACGTCAGAGACCAAACAGATTAAGGATGCACTTGGGTTCTAGCTGATTGCTTGCTTAACATACTGTTGTTTTCAATTTCAATCTCAACTATCACCTTAAGGACAAAATCATGTCAAAAACGATACTTTATTTAGAAGATAACACAATGCAACGTGAGTTGATCGCCCATTGTTTAGAATAAACTGGCTACCAGGTCATTCAAGCAATCAACGACAACGAAGGGCTGGATAAAATAAACACAAGTATTGACCTAATTCTAACTGATCAGAATATGCCAACAATGACGGGTGCTGAGTTTGTCAATACTATTCATCAAAAATCAGAGTACCAGGATATTCCCATCATTATGCACACCACTGACCTTCGGGCAGTCACTGAGTCCGAATACGGGATTATAGATAATATCAGCTTTATCAAAAAAGACGATAATATTACGACTGTTATCAATCAGGTTAACGACACCTTAAAATGATAAGGTACTCACAAGCTGTTTAAGCTTGTAATCGCTAATATTTTCTGTATCTATATTAAATGATTTTAGTATATGAGTTAACGTCACTTTTAACATATACGCTGTCACCCGTGGGTTTGGCGAATGTATTCCATCCCGCCATTCGTAATATCGATTAAGTTTAATCTGAGTATTACATTTTTCATTTAAAACATTTAAAGCATCCACTTTTCGATACCCTTTTATGTTGGTCATATACTGCATCCAATTCTCCGCTAAATTCATACTGGGATCCTCCTATGCATGACACATAATATTGCGATCATCACTTTCTGATAATATTTGATTTACTTTTTCAACTAATGTTGGCTGATTAAACCGAATGTGAAGATTGCCGTTCTGATACCACGTTATGGTAAAGTAATCAGTATCAACATCATCCTTGTTCTTAGTCATGGCCAGCTCCACCAGCGCGGCTGCATTGCCTCCTCTGTCTTTGGGTTGATAACCATCAACAATATGAAAAATACGATCCATATCCGTTAAACGAGAGGCCCCACGTGATTCTAAATGCCAATATTGAATACTTCTCTCGTCATAATTGACTGACCGATTAATAATAATTTTACGGTCTAACTTAAAACCATCGTGACTTTTATAATTATGGGCTAAGGATTGAAACACGTTCAATACTCCACGCCGAAAAATTTCCTCACTGTTCTCAGTAAAAGAATGTATAGTAGAATAAGGTTCTGTCGCAAACTCTAATTTTCAAGATTTTCGAGTCTATAAAATTAGACGTTTTGAAATAACAATTTGCTATTTGCGACAGAACCCAGCGTTCGGTATTGAATATCATAGCAGTCTTTAATACGCCTGTGTTTTAGACAATGTGGGCAATCTCGGTGATTGCGCGTATAGTCATCTGCTTGATGTTGAATGATCATGGTCTGTAGCTGCTTGAGAAGTTGTTTCGATTCGGCGAGCGATAGTCCCACTAAATCTTCTTGACCTGTACCTTTATCGAATTAAAGAACTTCTTCGAATTGAGGTTGACCTTGGCCATTATTGATGGCAACTTGAATACTAATGCGCATACAATATTCCTTAATTGATAAATTGAAAATAACTAAGCTGAGGGCGGAAATTCGCGGGCTAAGTTCATATTAATAGACTGCCGATTAAAACGTACGGATTCGTAATCCTCAATCAATGAACGAATATCGCCGACTGTTGTGGAATCATTCGCATGGACTATTTTATAAAGCACTTTTGATAGCGCATCGAGCTCATCAAACAAATTATAAATTTTTTCACCACACTTACCTTTCCCGCTTAGACAGTAAGGGATAGGATAAGCGATTTCTCTGGCATGTTGAATAGACTCAATACGAATATCGCTCAACCAATAGTCATTGAAGTTATAGAGATAGGTAAACCGATCGCCAACGTTGAAACCAAAATCATCCAGATGAACAGATTGGGGTTTATCAGAAAAACTGATACCACCTTCGTAAGCAATGCCATAGTCTTTACCGTGGATATGAAAACAATGCAAATAATCATTATCCCAGCCCATAGCGATTTGGATAGTGTGATGGAGATCAGCAATGGTCGTACTACCAAGGACACGAACTCGACGCCAGATCATGGGGCTAATATCATGAAGAGCGATTTTGATGGAGTATAGTTTCACGAGTTAAACACTTCATGTTATGAAAACCATGAGCATCGCGCATTACAGGTTGGCAAAATAGTCTAAATTGAGGTGCCCCAACAATTTCGGTGCTCTCCCTTTAGGTAACTCCTATATTTAATCGGTCGAGATAATAACCTCAAACTGTTCTAGGCTGCCACCCTCTTCAAAAGCGTCTTTCGACATAGGGTTTTGATGCGCCAGCTTAAAATCATCACTGCCGACCCAATCCTCAAACGCCGCTTTGGATTGCCAAGTAGTTAGAACTACATAGGGAGTGTTTTCGCTCGTGGGTTTTAATATTTGCATCCGTGTAAATCCTGGCTGGGCTTCAATTTGTCCCGCTCGATTCCGGAAGCGTTGTTCAAATTCATTGGCGTATTCATTTTTCAAAAATATTCGATTTGTGACTATATACATTCGCGCTCTCCTTATTCCTAACATTATATTAATGACGCCAATTAGTAAATGAAAGTATCCAGACGTGAGTGAACAGCAACCAATTAAATAGATTCAAGCTTTTATGATTAATTAGGGGATAAGGGCAAGCACATCTGTGTATGCTTGCCTAAACTAATACCCCACCGCAAGCTGCGAGGCAATGCCATTAACTTAAGGATTCTTCATTTTTTTGTAGCCCGTAAGTAGTCGCCGTAGGCGACGAAATGCGGGAAATCTCAACTCTTTCCCGCAGTACGCGTTCTTCGAACGCTCCGTGCGGGCTACAAATATTTCATAACAAAACTTAAGTTAATGGCATTGAGCTGCGGGGTAAGCTGAATTTACATAGCACTAAATAATTTTTTATCCAGGGCTTTGTGTAAGGCTTCTTTTTTGCTGACCAAACCCTTTTTGACGAGTTGTACTAAATGCTGATCTAATGTTTGCATGCCTATGCCCTGACCTGTCTGGATGGCCGAATACATTTGCGCGATTTTATCTTCACGAATTAGGTTACGTATCGCAGGAGTGCCAATCATAATTTCCCAAGCTGCTGTTCGACCACCGCCATTTTTCTTTAATAAGGTCTGCGCGATAACCGCACGTAACGATTCCGATAACATTGAGCGTACCATGCCTTTTTCGCCTGCTGGAAACACATCAATTATCCGGTCAATGGTTTTAGCGGCTGAGCTGGTATGCAAAGTACCAAAAACTAAATGGCCTGTTTCAGCGGCCGATAAAGCCAAACGAATTGTTTCCAAGTCTCGCAGCTCACCCACCAAAATAACATCAGGATCTTCCCGCAAGGCTGACCTCAGGGCTTCACTGAAGCCCAGCGTATCACGGTGAACTTCGCGTTGATTGATTAAACATTTTTTACTTTGATGCACAAATTCGATCGGATCTTCAATTGTTAAAATATGCGCAAAATCATTTTCATTTCGATAATTGACCATCGCCGCAAGAGTGGTTGATTTGCCTGATCCAGTTGGCCCTGTCACTAAGACTAAACCGCGAGGATGATCCGATGCCTCTTCAAAAATTTTAGGACAACCTAAATCTTCCAAAGACAAAATATTTGACGGAATGGTACGAAACACGCCAGCAGCGCCACGATTTTGATTATAGGCATTGACCCGAAATCGCGCTAAACCTGGTATTTCGAACGAAAAATCTGTTTCTAAAAATTCTTCATAATCTTTACGTTGCTTATCATTCATAATGTCATAAATAAGACCATGCACTAATTTATGATCCATCGCGGGAACATTAATCCGTCGGATATCACCATCGACCCGAATCATCGGCGGCAAGCCCGCTGACAAATGTAAGTCAGATGCATTATTTTTAACTGAGAACGCTAGTAGTTCTGATATATCCATTAATGGTCACCTATGATATTAATACTCACACTTAAATGTCGTTCTTTTTCGCCAAAGCTTTATAGTAAATGACTCAGTTATGCCGTATTTTCTAAAATACTGCCCGTTAATGCGAAAAATACCTTTATATTAAGAAAGTTATTAGCAATATTTCCGCCACATTCTATTAATACTTCGCTCCTAATAAGTACCATAAAGTTTGATACTTTAAATTAGGTCTTTTTATCGTTAAACTGGCACCTCTTGCGAGATTAAAATACCCACAATGCAGCTACAAAACCTACTTGAAATAATTAATCACTGTATAGTGAAGTACGGACGAGCGAGTGGCTCGGTCAAATTATTGGCCGTTTCTAAGAAAAAAACCGTCGAGCAGATTCAGCAGATCTTAAAAGAAAATCATTTTGATTTTGGCGAAAGTTATTTACAAGAAGCCTTACAAAAAATTGCAACAATCGATAGCCCTAGTATTTGTTGGCACTTTATTGGGCCAATTCAATCAAACAAAACAGATAAAATCGCCCAACATTTCGATTGGGTGCACAGCATAGATCGACTTAAAATAGCTCAGCGCCTTAACAATCAGCGACCCGAGTCATTTACACCACTCAATGTATGCATTCAAGTCAATATTAGTCAGGAAACATCAAAATCCGGTGTGGCCAAAAACGAGGTTCTAGAACTCGCAAGTAATATTGTAAAATTACCTCATTTAAAATTACGCGGTTTAATGGCCATGCCTGCTGCAAGCAATGATTTTGACAGGCAACGCCTTGCCTTTCGCGAATTACGCCAAGTTTTTGCAGATTTAAATCGCAAAGGCTTCGAATTAGATACGCTTTCAATGGGCACTAGCAACGATCTGGAAGCTGCCATTGCAGAAGGTGCAACAATCCTTAGAATTGGCTCAGCGATTTTTGGTGAAAGAAAATAAAGCCTACTGCCAAGAAAACATGACTAAAACTGTCTACATTTGTGCTTAAATTTGTTATTTTAGAGGGATGAGTGACACTAAAATTGGTTTTATCGGCGGCGGTAATATGGCGTCCAGCATAATTGCGGGCTTAATCAACAATGGCTACGCAAGTTCATCGCTGTTTGTATTCGATCCTGACGCTCAATGTTGCGAACAACTCAGAAAAAAACACAGTGTTACAATATGTAAATCTAGTTCAGAACTCATTAGCCAGGTGAATGCGCTTGTCCTGGCGGTCAAGCCTCAAGTTATTTCAATCGTTTTAGACGAAATTGCCGACGCTGTTCAAATACAAAAGAACTTGGTGATATCCATTGCCGCGGGTGTGCCAATTAGTTTTTTAAGCAAAAAACTCACTCCTGAAACAGCTATTATTAGAACCATGCCCAATACGCCAGCAATGATTTCCTGCGGAGCAACAGCACTGTTCGCCAACGACGCCTGCAGTACCGAACATTGCCAAATAGCGGAAAGAATTATGTCCTCTGTCGGCATCGCGCTTTGGGTTAAAAACGAAAACCAGCTCGATACAGTCACGGCATTGTCTGGCAGTGGCCCAGCCTATTTCTTTTTAGTCATTGAAGCCTTAATTGAAGCGGGCATCAGTCTCGGTTTAGAAGCCGATAGCGCCAGACAGCTAGCACTTCAAACTGGATTTGGTGCGACTAAAATGGCACTTGAAAGCGAACATACGCCTGATATCCTTCGTCAGCAGGTGACTTCTCCAGGCGGAACCACAGAACGAGCCTTACAGGTTTTAGCCGAAGGAGATCTAAAAGATCTTTTTAAACAGGCACTTAATGCGGCGGAGCAAAGAGCGAAAGAGTTAGCCGCTAACTTAGATAATTGATTTAAAAACTGGAAATCGATATGAATGATATGTTCGATGCAAATAATAATTTATTAATCGCAGGCTATTTTGGTGAGGCAGGCTCCTATTTAATTGAAATCATATTTGGGCTATTTATCTTCCTGGTTCTTATCCGATATTTGCTGCAAATCGCCCGGGCAGATTTTTATAACCCGATAGCACAAACCGTGGTCAAACTGACTTCGCCGCTGCTAATTCCATTTCGAAAAATTATACCCGGCTTAGGCAAGCTAGATTTAGCTACTTTAGTTTTATTATTTTTACTTTTCTTCGGTAAACTTCTTTTAATTATGCTGGTAAGCGGAAGAGTAGAATTGCTCGGCATCAATTTTCCTGAATACTTACACAGCGCTGATTTATCTACCAGCCCGGGACTGGTAATAGCAAAACTAGCGATTGTCGCTATTTTAAAACTAATTAACATGGCCATTTGGATTTACTTAATAGCAATCATTATTCTAGTCATATCAAGCTGGATTGCCTCGGGCAACTATAATCCATTCTTAAATACTATTTATCAATTAAGTAATCCGATCATGAACCCAATTCGACGCAGAATGCCAAACACGCATGGAATTGATTTTTCACCCTTAGTTGTGATGGTCATTTTCACCTTGATTCAAATGGCACTGCCACATTTACAACATGGATTCTTTATCTTAATTTCATAAATTTTTGTCTCCTTTATTTGGCGTCGAAAAATCTTATAGCGCTATTGGTCCAGGAATCACAAACTGGTTAAACGCTCTAAAATTTAATGTCGCCAAATATTTCCGATCAATTTCATTCAAATGCCCACCTAAATGACAACATTACAAAAGTTAAGTTAATAACAATATGCATCCATACAAATTTAAAATGTTTTAATTTCATTCGTTTTTGCTCTGCTTTATAATGGAACTAGCCCGCTTTTCTCACAGCACTTCGTAGCGAGACGGTTCAAGGGTATGCTATGACACGTTTTCACGACCGAGAAGTGCGGCAGGCATAGTCGACACTATGTCGAGCGCTTGGACCGAGTGAAAACGTGTCATAGTATGCAATTGGGCCGTCGCAGTAGACGGGCTGTGAG
>QIKQ01000147.1 GCA_003233075.1 Gammaproteobacteria bacterium | reverse complement strand
CTATGTCGAGCGCTTGGACCGAGTGAAAACGAGTCATAGTATGCAATTGGGCCGTCGCAGTAGACGGGCTGTGAGAAATGCGGGCTAGAGTATCTTAGATTGGTCAACTCTTTGGCTTTATCGAAACTGATTAATCTAGGGTTATGGTCTTTTAATGCCATTAACCTGACAATGTGTACAGATATTCAGAAAAGACTATTTAAATAAGCATTTCATAATATACTAGAATCTAGGTATCTGCTTGTGTGATGATGATTTTACAGGGCAAGATTTTGCCAGGTCACTAGTATCCACTATCCACTATCCACTATCTACGAATTAAGGTGTTTTCGATTTCTTTGAAGAGAGTGAGTTGAACATTGAAAAATAAATACCAGCATCAATTGCAACTCGTTAGCTTGGCTAGTTGGCTTGTCTATTATCCTTCAGTATTAGTAACGCTCATCTTATTTTTTTTAGGATTCCCGGCGCAAGCTGAAGTAAATCATAACGTATCGATTTCAGATGAGATTGAAATACCTCTCTATCAATATAAACCAGCGGGAAAATCTAAGACAGGATCGCATTTTATTTTATGGCTTCCTTCTGAGGCCGGGATTCTAGAACAGGAAAAAAATATTGCTAAAAGATTATCGAGACAAGGAATAGAAGTTTGGTTTGCTGATTTACATTCAGGTCTTTTTATATCAAAAACAACTTCCAGTATTGATAAATTTACGCCAAAAATAGTTTCTAAAATAATACAGCATCTGATAAAAAAAACGGGTAAAAATCTTGTGTTGGTTTCTAATAGCAGAGGGATAATCGCCTTACTCAAAGGGGCGCATCATTGGCAAGTCGGCACGCAAAAATCTAACGACTTAGCAAGCAAAAAAAAATCCTCTCTACTTGGCGCAATTCTGATAAGCCCTCAATTCTACCGAAAAACACCAGAGCCTGGATTTGAAGGCAAGCTCAGAAAGATTGTTAAGAATACCAATATGGCGATTATGATAATTCAGCCAAACAGATCTCCGTTTTACTGGAAGCTAAAAAAGTGTATTGACGCATTAAGTAAGCAAGGTAGCGCAGTCTTAACTTGGATTATTGATGATGTTCGTGATCGGTTTTACTATCGACCAGATTCAACTAAAAGAGAAGATACGGTCGCTAAAAAATTAGATTGGTATTTGTATCATTCAATTAGGTTATTAAAACCGTTTGCAGGCAGACACACTAAAGTGTTAATCAGTAAAAAAGGTGTATCTAAGCACAAACCTAGCGCTAGTAAAAAACCAAAATTAAATAGCTTACGCCTCTATAAAGCAGTTGCCAAAACTCCCATACTTAAGCTTAAAAATATTTCAGGGCAAAATCGAGATTTACAAACATACAAAGGTAAGGTGATCTTAGTAAATTTTTGGGCGAGTTGGTGCCCACCCTGTGTGCATGAAATGCCGTCGATGCAACTACTTGAAAATAAATACAAGTCGAAGGGATTTCAAATAATTGCAGTTAACATGGCAGAAGACAGTGAAACCATAAAACAATTTTTAAAGTCCAAGGTAAAAGTCGATTTTAAAATATGGCTGGATAGTAGTGGCGTAGCTTTAAAAGCATGGAAAGTATTTGCCTTCCCGACTAGTTATTTATTAGATAAAAAAGGCAGAATTCGATACGCGGTATATGGCGCTATAGATTGGACAAGTGCTGATGTATTTAAAAAAGTTGAGTTATTACTTAAAGAAAAATAGATGAATGCAAAATAAAGTTTAATTAATTTATTTAATCTCCCTGTACTCGCTGCGCTCCTACAGGCTACATCTCTAAATTGGTTTTAATTGAATTACTCTGAGTTGGCTAAACGAAAAATAGATTTATTGAATACAGAGCTATATAAAAAACCAATATAATAATAAGTTTCACGAAACAACATTTTCGATTTATTTCCCCATGATTTAATTTCAGACGTTTGTGTAGGTGATGAATAAGCAGGAATGCCTATTTCAATAGCGATTGCCATCGCTCTTTTCATATGTAAGGGGTCGCTGACAATGAGTGTCGATTCAATTTTAAATTTCTTAATTATTTTGTGTGCTTCGATAAGATTCTCTCTTGTAGAGGTTGAGATCTGGTCAATGTAGATTTTTTCGTATGGCACACCTGCATCCAGCGCTATTTTTCGCGCGACTTCAGCTTCAGCCAGTTTTTCATTTAGGCCGACCCCACCTGTAAAAATTAATATTTTTATTTTTTTATTTTTGTAGAGGCTGATAGCGTGATTAATACGTGCTAAGAATACTGGTGAGGGTTTTGCATTTTTAACTGAAGCACCTAAGACAATAACGGCGTCAGTACTTATATCGTTATTTTTTTTAGAAAATTGATAAATAGATCCAGCAAGCACGCTAAACGTAATTACGCTGGCAATTAAAAGTAATAAAATTATTCTTCTTATATTACGTAACATTGCATATTCCCTTGATTTTTAGTATTACATAATAATCAAGGATAATGCTTTTGTTAGACTAAATGCAATAGAATTCAGAGCTTATTTGGGAGTATTATGTGTAGTTGGATCAAGAACTAAAGGGCACTTCTGTTTTACAGTTTAGATTAAACAGGAAAACCTGACCTTAAGATTATCCTCGCAAGTGTAAAAAAACGCTGAAATAACAGAGATTAGGTTAGGTCACCTCCTAATAACGCTTTTCATCAGTCGCTTATACCTTTGTCGAGACATGAATTTGAGGCGTCTAGTATGAGACTAATAAATTTTAAATCTGCAACAGAGCGTTAGTTGTTTATAATAACTATGCAGGAAATGTAGCCCGGCTCTGAAGAGCCGGGCTACAGCAGAGTTTGGTTATCGTTCTTACGCGATCAACTGTGGGACAGCAGTGAGGCATGCCTTGTCTCTACGAAAGTCAGTCAAATTACGATCTATTTGAATTGAAATTAGGGTCATGTGAAATTAGATAAATCGGAAAATCTTAATGACATTGTGCACAACTCAAACTATGGGACAGCAGTGCCTTAAAGCCAATCTCTTGGTTTTAAATATTTTTCGACTAACTCAGCTTCAGCGCTGCCAGGTTCTGGTGTCCAATTATAGCGCCATTTAACTAAAGGTGGTAATGACATTAAAATAGATTCGGTACGCCCGCCAGATTGAAGGCCAAATAAAGTACCCCGGTCATAGACTAGATTAAATTCAACATAACGACCGCGTCGATAAAGTTGAAAGTCTTTTTCGTGATCGCCATATTTTATATTTTTTCGTTTATTAACAATTGGCTGGTAGGCTTGCAAATAATGATCACCGATACTTTTAAAAAACTTAAAACTTTCATCAAAACCAGCTTCATTGAGATTGTTTAAGTCGTCAAAAAACAAACCGCCAACGCCGCGAGTTTCATTGCGATGTTTTAGATAAAAATATTCGTCACACCATTTTTTATATTTCGGATAGATTTCTTTTCCAAATGGCAAGCATGCTTCTCGTGCGGTTTTATGCCAGTGTATGCAATCTTCTTCAAATGGATAATAAGGTGTTAAATCAAAGCCACCGCCAAACCACCAGACGGGCTCGGCATCGTCTTTTTCCGCAATAAAGAACCGCACATTGGCGTGTGATGTTGGAACATAGGGATTGTGCGGATGGATGACAAGACTAACCCCCATGGCATGAAAATCTCGACCGGCTAATTCTGGTCGATGAGCGGTGGCCGATGCAGGCAATTGTCCACCGTAAACTTCAGATAGATTAACACCAGCTTGTTCAAATACTTTACCGTTAGTTAAGACGCGAGTTGTTCCGCCGCCGCCTTGCTCACGTTGCCAGTCGTCGCTAATAAATTCAGCTTCACCATCTTCAAGTTCTAGACCGGCGCAAATCGATTTCTGTAGATCGACCAAGTACTCTAAGATTAATTTTGGATCAACTTTGCTCATAAGATTCTTTGTTCATAAAGTTCTTTGCTCATAAAAACTAAGGAACCTCTGATTAATTCAGAGGTTCTTGTGACACAGGGATGTGTCGTCAAAATTAATCGCTGTAAGCAGCGATTGATTTTGTGAGCCAAGCAAAAACCACGCTTTTTGCTTGGCGCGCTCTGACAATTCATGGATGAATTGATCAGAGCTTCCCTAAACAGTAAAAACAATTAGGCGAGTTAAGTGTGTTATTAAGGACAGCTTAGCGAATAATTATTCCAGAAGCGGCATCCCTTATTTCGCTTACTCGTGTTCTATTGCCTAGTTGACCTCGAATAAGGTAGTCAATTGAAGGAAAATTCTTTTTGACTAGTAATGCTGATTTGAAAGCCTGTTTTCCAGATAAATTTGCGCTGGTTGAAACTAATGCGCCATTAAAATGCTCGCACAGTTCCCTGATTATTGGATGGTCGCTCACTCTGACTGCGACACTATCATGCGCGCCACGTATCCAGCGAGGGACATTTGCAGCAGCTTCGATTAACCAGGTGACTGGTCCAGGCCAGCTATCTTGAATATTTTCTTGATATAATTGACTAGTTTCAACATAAGGTTCTAGTTGTTTATTATTGCTTGCTACCAGTATTAGACCTTTGTTTATATCGCGCCGTTTAAGATCTAAAAGTCTAAAGACAGCGTAAGGATCGCGAGGATCACAGCCTAGGCCGTAAACTGCTTCGGTTGGATAGGCGATGACTCCACCACGACAGAGTAGATTTGTTACAAATTTAAGTTGGTATGCTGTCAATGCTAATATTCTTTATACAGTTAAGTTTTAAGATCTTTAGAAATTCTACAGCCGACTATAACGTACTTTGAAGTTCTTTGTCTTTCGCTATGACGGCGTTTGCGTTAGCTTCGCGCTCATCTTTTAAGCGTATTGCTAATTCAGAATCACTTGTCGCAATAATTTGTGCTGCTAAATAGGCCGCATTTTTAGCACCGGCTTTGCCGATTGCAACGCAAGCAACTGGGATACCACCCGGCATTTGCACAGTTGATAAAAGCGAATCCATGCCTTGTAGTGCGCCAGCATCTAAGGGTACGCCTATCACAGGCTTTAAGGTTAGACCAGCGACCGTGCCGGCCAAGTGTGCAGCCAGGCCCGCTGCTGCTATAAATACCGAACAGCCGCGTTGATCTGCATCCTTGACGTATGCATGCGTGTTGGCAGGTGTCCTGTGTGCCGAGGTGATTTTAACCTCGAAGCGTATTTGCAAATGTTTAAGTACATCTAAGGTCGATTTCATGACAGGTAAATCAGAATCTGAACCCATTAATACAGCGACAAATGTTGAACTCATTAGCTAATCTCGATAATGTAATTTTAAGGAAGGGCGAACAATAACAGAAAACCCTATGTTTCCTCAAGCTCAAAACTAAGGTTTATATCCTATTGTTTTGTAAAGATAAATATCACTAAAAATGAGCATCTGGGCAGTCAAACTGCCTTTCCAGCGACAAACCCGCTCGACCACGCCCACTGGAAGTTATAGCCGCCTAGATGGCCGGTGACATCCAGTACTTCGCCAATAAAAAATAAAGCCCTTTGGGTTTTAGCTTGCATCGTTTTTGAGGAAATACCGTCCGTATCGATTCCTCCCAGTGTGACTTCCGCTGTGCGATAACCTTCGCTTCCGGCTGGTTTTATTGTCCAGCGGTGGAGTTGGGAAGCGATGCCGTCTAAGCGTTTATTTCTAATATCAGCAAACTTGGTGTCTTTCAATTCGTGCCAATAAAGAAATTCCAATTGGCTGACTAATTGTTTTGGAAGAATTTTACTTAAACTAGTCCTGAGCGCTGATTTTGGAGATTGAAGTTTAAATTCGTTGAGGTATTTTGCTAAATCGATATTGGGTGATAAATCGATATCAATGCTTTCACCTATTTGCCAATAATTTGAAAGCTGCAATATGCTTGGGCCGCTTAGTCCTCTATGGGTAAATAAAAGATTGCCGGTAAATGACTTATTGGCTGTGCTCACTGTCGCTATAATTGATAGGCCAGATAAATCGGAACACAATGTTTTAAGGCAATCAGTAAAGATCAAGGGTACTAGGCTTGCTCTTAACTCATAACTATTTAAACCGAATTGCTTGGCGATACGATAGCCTATATCTGAGCCACCCAGAGTTGGTATGGAAAGACCGCCGGATGAGATCACTAACGATTCAGAAGAATATTTTTTATTGTTGCAAATTAGCTGAAATAAATTATTGTTATCTTGAGAAACATTCTTAATTTCACATTTTGTTATTATTTTCACCTTTGCTTTATCGCATTCCGAGCTTAGCATTTCAACAATTTGTTTTGCGCTGTCATTACAAAATAACTGACCCGGTTCGCCACCTTCCATTTCTTTTTCATGATAGGCGATGCCGTGATCCTCTACGAGTTTAATAAAATTCCATTGCGTATACTGGCTTAAGGCAGACTTACAAAAATGTGGATTATGAGAAATGTAGTGATTGGCTTCGATATTTAGATTGGTAAAGTTACAGCGGCCACCACCCGACATCAAAATCTTCTTGCCGATTTTATTGGCGCGCTCAATGACGAGTACCTTGCGACCACGCTGGCCAGCGGTCATTGCACACATTAAACCTGCGGCGCCAGCGCCTATAATAATTACGTCGTAATGAGATATCATATTTTGCTAGTTAAGTTTTCCGCTATCGACTTTGTCTATGATTAATAACTGGAAGTAGGTGGCTATTACGACATTGACGACGCTAAAATAGTGCCGCCGTTATTTTATAGTTTCTGTGTGAAATTTAAAGCGATAGATTATGTTAATTTCTTGCTTATCTTTTATCACATTAAGTGGTACTTTTCTGAAAGGAGAAGCGCGGCGAATAAAGTTTTTTGCAGCCTCATCCAGTATTCTGTGACCCGAGCTAGCATCGATACGAATGCGTAATACCTCTCCATCTTTATTAATGGCTGTGACGATAAGAACGCTGCCTGCTAAGTTCTTAATGATTGCTTCTTTGGGGTATAATTTGTTGCCAACAATTTCTACTTTCGATTTAAAATGATGTAAGTAAGCGGCATCTTTTGGGTTCTTACTGTCTGAAGTGATATATTTAATTTTAATCCCTGTTCGCTTTTTGCTTGTAAATTGCTTTAGGAGTTTAGTAAGATTCTGAATTTCTTTTTCGCGTTTTTCCATTTCTTTATCGTTAGAGTTTAAATTATTTTCGACAGCAAAACTGAAAGTCGAGATACACAGCATGCAGACTAGAAGTTGTAGCTGGAAGGTGATTTTTCGAGACATTTTTTGTTTTTCCATGTTGTGCTAGAGTTATTATACTTTACTTCAAGCTAAGGAAAAACAAAGATAAATATATAAAGATAAACTAATATACGGTTAATGTTTAATTTGGCATTTACCCTGCTGACTTTTCTTCTGCCTCTTTTTCATCATCTTCTTCAGGCTCGTCATAAGGCTCATTGTATTTACATTTTTCACAGACTTTCTTTGAGCCAGACTTCTTAGTCGTTTTGATGGTCATAATCGGCCATTTACATTCAGGGCAGGCATCCGCAATTGGCTTGTTCCAAACGGCGTATTTACAATCAGGATAAAGTGAGCAGGAGTAAAATATTTTTCCTTTTCTGGATTTGCGTTTAAGCATGCTGCCTTTTTTGCATTCTGCGCATTCCACCTTGGTATCTTCCGGCTCTTCCAGTGGTTTTAAGTATTTACAATCTGGAAAACTGGAGCAACCGATAAACTGTCCATAAGGTCCGTGGCGAATGACGAGATTGGATTCACACTTAGGGCATTTTTGGTCTTCGAGTACTTTTGTTTCAGTGGGTTGATCCGCAGACTGATTGGCGCTACGCGTATAACTGCAATCCGGATAGGCGGTACACCCTATAAATAAACCATTTTTACCAGACTTAATGGTAACTGGACTTTTGCACTCGGGGCATTCTTCATCTAAGGTGACATCTTTTGGTGTAAGTTCTTCACTTTTAACTTCGATTAACTCTTTGAGAGGCACCCAAAAGGATTCCATAACCGGTATCCATTTGCGTTTACCCAGAGAAATCTCATTGAGCTCATCTTCTAAATGTGCAGTGAAGTCGTAATCGACATACTTATTAAAATGTTCAGATAGAAACTTAACCACCATGCGGCCTACGGCAGTAGGATGAAAGCGTTTCTTTTCTAAGTTAGCATATTTACGTTTTACTAATGTTGACATGATTTGCGCGTAGGTAGAAGGACGCCCAATGCCATATTCTTCGAGTGCCTTAACTAGGCTTGCTTCTGAATAGCGTGGTGGTGGTTCAGTAAAATGTTGCTCCGGTCTGATTTTATTTAGTATTACTGTATCACCTTCCTTTAAAGGCGGTAGTAAACCTTTATTTTCAGAATCGTCACCCGACTTTTTGCTGTCGTCGTCGACACTCTCTTGGTAGACCTTCATGAATCCAGCGTTAGCGATAGTGGAGCCGTTGGCACGGAAGATATGGTCTTCAGAGCCAGCGTGCATGTCCATGCTGACGGTATTTATTGTGGCGTGTATCATTTGGCAAGCGACGGTGCGCTTCCAAATCAATTCATAAAGTCGAAATTGATCTTTACTTAAAAACTTTTTAATATGCGCAGGTTCACGTCTAGCAGAGGAGGGACGAATGGCCTCGTGCGCTTCCTGTGCGTTTTTAGTTTTATTTTTAAAGGTACGAATTTCATCCGGTAGATTTTCTTTGCCGTACTTTTCTTTTATTAATTCTCTGATTTCTTCCAGTGCTTCTTGGGCTAGATTGACTGAGTCTGTCCGCATGTAAGTAATAAGACCCGTGGTTTCACCCTCAAGTTCTATACCTTCATAAAGTTGTTGAGCAATCACCATGGTTCGTTGCGCTCCAAAGCCAAGTTTGTGTGATGCTTCCTGTTGGATCGTCGAAGTAATGAAGGGTGCCGAAGGGTTGCGTTTACGTTTCTTTTTATCGATTTTTGCCACGAGCAGCTTGCCGTTAGCGCTTTTTGATAAAGTAGCTTCGGCTTCTTTCGCGTCTTTTTCATTATTTATCGAAAACTGTGAAAGCTTTTTAGTTTTGTAATGAGTCAGCTTTGCTTTAAAGGGCTGTGAATCTTCCGCCAGATCAGATTCAATTGTCCAATACTCTTTGGCAATAAATTTTTTAATTTCTATTTCGCGTTCTACAATCAAGCGCAAGGCAGGGCTTTGTACTCGCCCAGCTGAGAGATTACGTATACGAATCTTGTCCCACAAGACAGGCGAGAGTTTAAAGCCAATAAGGTGATCAAGTGCTCGTCTAGCTAACTGGGCATCAACCAGATCCATTGCGATGTCACGCGGATTTTTGACTGCGTCTTGAATTGCTTTCTTGGTAATCTCGTGAAATACAACGCGCGAAACTTCCTTGCCTTCTAATTTTCCTTCTTCTTTTAGCATTTCACATAAATGCCAGGCAATGGCTTCACCTTCGCGATCCGGGTCAGTTGCGAGATAAAGGTAATCGACTTTCTTTACTGCTGCTGCAATTTTATTATATTGTTCTTCGTGTTTCGAGTCGGAAATGGCATAACGCAGTTTAAAATTATCTTCAGGATCAACCGCTCCATTTTTGGGCTCTAAATCTCGGATGTGACCGTAGGAAGCCAGTACCTCAAAGCCCTTGCCAAGGTATTTTTTAATGGTTTTCGCTTTCGCGGGAGATTCAACAATTACTAAACTTTTACCCATGGTATTTCAATTTAATCCTTTGTATATAGGTCTGTTGGCCCTTGTGTCTGAATCTTAGCTGGCAAACTAAAAATTAGCTAGCGGGTTTACCGAAAGCTTGTTACTAATATCCTGATATGTAGGGTGATTTAGTGAGTTTTGACGACTAGAGAATTGCGTGCACGCATAAAATATATAAACTATTGATTTTTAACAAAAAAAATAATTAATCAGAGCTTGCATTAATGTAGGAGAACTTCCTCGTTATCAAAAACTATATTTTCTAGCCAGTCATAGTTGTTTTCTTGTTCAGGCTGATTAAATAGCACCATAACGACTACCCACTTAAGGCGTTCAATATCTATCTCAGAGCCGTCTAAGGCCATAATTCGACCGATAATGATTTCTCTAACTTCAGGGCTAATTACTTTTGCGTGCTCTAGAAAATGCAGAAAACCACGACACTCTGTATCCAATATTAACATTTCTTCGGTGGAGTAAATTCGAATAGAGTTGGTACCTGAAAACTGATGATCAATTTCAGGCTGATTATTGGCTAAATCATCAAGCCAAACAAAGGCCTGATTAATTTCAGTATTAGCGAACCCCGCTTCTAATAACTCGGTTTGTAAGGATTCTCTATCGGGTACGTATTCGAGATCTCCATCAATATAATTTTTGAAAAGATACATCAATACGTCAAGCGCATTTTCTTTCATTTAATCTCCCGTTTGTACTTAAAAAACCCCATTCTAACCAGTAGCTGGGTTGTTTTTGCATAGGGCTCGTATTATTTTAGGGTTGCCACTACACAAGTACAATTTTTTTTCTTATCTGATGCTACCACAAATAAATAATAAATAAACGTAATTAAATTCAGGGTATTAATTAAAAAATGACTTAAACAATGACTTAGGATTAATCTGTAAAATTAACTATCAGTGTTTTTTTAATCTTGCCAATAGATTATTAAGGCTCGATTAAAATAATAGCTTAGACATTACTTCGAGTGTAAGTTCCACTCGAGTTTGCGCTAATGTAACCTTTGAGTTCTAGCATGAGTAACATTGATGAAACAGCTTGAGGCGAAAAACCTGTTCTCTGAATTAATGTGTCGGCCGATACTGGGTCATAAGCGATTGCTGTTAATAATTGTTGATATTCATCATCAAGTTCACTATTCGTTTTTTGCTCTGGTTTGGAACTATCATTGACTGGCGCTTGTGATACTTCAAGGTCTAACATGGCATGTGCCATTGTACTTATCTCTACAATTATATCTCGTGCTGTTTCTACAAGCTTGGCTCCATCTTTTATTAATTGATGACAGCCTTTCGCAAGAGGGCTGTGTATTGAGCCTGGAATTGCAAAAACTTCGCGGCCTTGTTCGTTAGCATGCTTTGCTGTAATCAGAGAGCCGCTTCTAAGTGCGGCTTCCACGACCAGGCAGCCGAGACTCAGTGCGCTAACGATTCGATTACGCCTTGGGAAATTATGTGGTAATGCCTGTGTGCCTTGCGGGAACTCGGTCACTAATGCCCCCGACTCGATAATTTGCTGTGCTAGGTCTTGATTTTTAGCTGGATATATTTGATCCATTCCCGTGCCCATGACTGCAATGGTTGAGGCCTTTGCTTTAAGCGCACCTTGGTGGGCTGCTGAATCTATGCCAAGTGCTAAGCCACTTGTAATTGATAGGCCGGCTTGGCCAAGAAATTTTGCAAATTCAAATGTGGTTTGAACGCCAGAGACCGTTGGATTGCGACTGCCTACAATGGCAAGCTGTAAGTCGCCTAAACAGTCTGCATTACCTTTTACATATAATACTGTTGGAGCATCGGCGGTTTGTTTTAGTAACTCAGGGTAATTGGGGTCTTCTAAGCTAACGATAGAGTTTAGCTTCTCGCATGCCCATGACATTTCTTTTTCGACCAATGTCCAATTAGGTTTTTTTAAATAATTTTGTGTCGTTTGGCTAAGTTTGGCGGCTGACCAGTCTGATGATTTCGCTTTGAAAACGCTTTCGGCATCACCGAAATGGCGCACCAGTCTAGCATACGCTTTCGCTCCTATGCCTGGCGCATAATGCAGGGCAAGAATGAAGTGATGCATGTTATTCATGAGTAATTGAATATGACCTAAAGTAAAAATAAATTAAGTAAAATTAATTTAATTAAAAGTTACATTATGAGTTTTAGCTAACTATTGAATGCAATTCTAGTACGAAAAGTGTCAAATAGAAATAATAGTTATTAGGTTATTTGTGCGCCATTTGGTAATGGTGGGTAACTGTTAAGTATGTATGAAGCTGGAAATATTGCTGTTTCGTTAACGATATGATCGCGGCGTAATCTGATTATTTAGAGATTAATGCGGCTACACTTCAGAAACTGAGGTATTAACCCCGACGTATAAAAGCCGGGGGCATTATTTATTGGCAGCGAAAAGCAAATTTTAAGGTTTTCTAACGACGTCCAGTACATTCATATTTCGTTTTGCCTGCATGACCAGTGCATAGCTCATTTTATCAAAAGTCCTAAAAACCATTATAACGCCAGCTCTTTCTGAAGGTAATTGAACGCCTTTTTTGTCCTTCACAATGGTGTCGTTGACAACCTTGCCTTGTTGGAATACTGCCATGACATGGCCAACTTGAATGCCATTGCGTTTGCCCTTGTTAATGACGATTACCTGGTGCTGACCAATTTGAGTTAGGCCATCCATGACGGCAATAATGTGGCCTTTCATCTTAGGATCGGGTGATTTTGGCGTGAAATTATCGTGGTAACCTACATCGGTGGCTGGCATGACACGATCACCAATCAATACTTCGCGTGTCGTGCTTATTAAAAAATGAGTTGCCGGATCACCGTAAGAAATTAATTTGGAATCGCCTATGAACTTAGCTTCATAACCCAAAATTTCTTTGGTAATCGGATCAATATAAACTTGCCCTTCGCGAACAATAACGTATGAGTGTTGCCGCGTTTGCTTAGTGTGGCCGCGAACATAAACGCGATCGCCAGCACCGGTAATGAGATGCTCACCGACTGGGCGAACAACGTAAGGCGCTCTTTTAAGTTCATCTTTGCTGACAATAAAGGGTTTACTAAGAAATGGCTTAATAGCATTTAAGGGAATAGTTGGCACGGCACGATTCAATGGAACTATTCTGCCTTTTGGTGTCAGCTTAACCACAGGTCGGCCACGATCAATGCGTAGTTGCGGCTTACCATCGATGTACACTAAGGAAATTGTGTCACCGGGGTATATTAAGTGTGGATTTTTTACTTGCGGGTTAGCATGCCAGACGCTAGGCCAGACCCAGGGATCTTTTAGAAATTTGGCAGAAATACCCCAGAGTGTATCGCCTTTAATAACGGTATAACGTTCTGGGTGGTTAGGTTTAAATTCAATATTTTTAGCTATTATAGCGTTAGAAAGTACTAAACCTGTCATTAAAATAAATACATATAATTTTTGCATGTCCTTACCTTTGCCGGAAGGTCGTTTAGCTATACTATAATTTAAGAGCGTAACTTTGTTGCGCTTAGGACTCAAATATTGAACTTGGTCTAAGTCAGAACACTATTGCCAGCGCCAAAAAATAATAATGGCAGTGGCGTTGAGCACCCTTAATCGAGTATCATTAACAAACCAAAAATAATTTACACTTGTTTGATCGATTTACTTACGATTTATAATCAAAGATTAGCGACAAAGATTAGCGACACAAAATGGCAATACTAGACATATTATGTTACCCAGACGAGCGGCTCCGAACTAAGGCTCAAGCGGTGAAAAACGTCGATAGAGAAATATTAACTCTCATTGACGATATGCTTGAAACTATGTATGCAGCACCCGGCATTGGCCTTGCGGCCACGCAAGTAAATGTTCACAAACAAGTAATCGTACTAGATATATCGGAAGATAAGAGTCAACCATTA
This sequence comes from Gammaproteobacteria bacterium, assembly GCA_003233075.1. Classification (GTDB taxonomy): domain Bacteria; phylum Pseudomonadota; class Gammaproteobacteria; order SZUA-21; family SZUA-21; genus SZUA-41. The sequence continues at coordinate 2,991 of QIKQ01000147.1, read as the reverse complement.
GTTTTAATTAACCCTGAAATCCTTAGTTTTAGTGGTGAACATGAGGCCGAAGAAGGCTGTCTTTCAGTACCAGGCTATTATGCCAAAGTGGTTCGGCCCGCTAGGGTCATGATTAAAACCTTAGGTAAAAAAGGTAATAGTCAGGAATTTGAGGCGAATGAGTTATTAGCGGTTTGCATTCAGCACGAAATGGATCATTTGCGAGGCAAGCTTTTTGTGGACTATATCTCTCAGCTTAAGCGGCAACGCATTAAAAGGAAAATGGAAAAATTAACCAAGGCAGCAACCGGCACGTAAACTGTAGCCCGCAAGTCAATGTCATTAACTTAAGCTTTGATATGAAATATTTGTAGCCCGCATGACGCGTTTGTAAAACGCATAATGCGGGACGAAGCGAGTTCGATACTGGGGAGCGCGAAAGCGTTCGACACTATCTTCTAAATTCAACATCCTGTTCAAGTACACATGAACTAGGGACACTTAAAATACTATATGTCATCTTTAAAAATCATATTTGCCGGAACACCAGAGTTTTCGGTGCCAAGCTTAATTCAGCTCCAAGAGTCGAAACACGAAATATTGGCTGTACTCACGCAGCCAGATCGTCCTGCTGGACGAGGACGTAAGCTGCGGACGAGTCCCGTTAAAGAAACTGCGCTAGAACATAATCTTGAAGTATTGCAGCCTACTACGTTGAAAAATCCAGAAATACAATCACAGCTTAGCAAATACCAAGCTGATGTAATGATCGTTGTTGCCTATGGACTGATATTGCCCGAGCTGGTGTTAGCCATTCCTGCGCATGGCTGTCTAAACATACATGCTTCTTTATTGCCGAGATGGCGTGGCGCAGCACCGATTCATCGGGCTATTCTTGCCGGCGATGAAACGAGCGGCATCACCATTATGCAAATGGATAAGGGTCTTGATACGGGCGATATGTTAGCAGTAGAGACTTGCCCTATTAGCAGTTCAACTCGAACTATTGATTTGCACGATCAACTAGCTGAAATGGGTGCGAACTTATTACTTGAGACATTGGATAAGCTTTCAAAAAATAAACTTAAGCCGCAATCACAGGATAATTCGAAAGCTTGTTATGCAAAAAAACTTTTGAAGTCAGAAGCGAAAATACCTTGGCATAGTTCAGCGAAATTAATTGACCAAATGATTCGTGCGTTCAACCCTTGGCCCGTTGCGCAGACGAGTATTGAGAGTAAAACGTGCAAGATTTGGCATGCAGCTATAATGGAAAACAGTTCTAAAAATAGTACCTCAAACACTAGCCCAGGTAAGGTCGTTAATGCAGATAAATCTGGAATTCAAGTGCAAACTGGCGACGGCATCATTAATATACTCGAATTACAAATGTCAGGCAGTACGCGCATGAGTGTTGAGGCATTTTTAAATGCTCACGACATTCACAATTTAGTATTGGAAAGTGAGTAATAGTATCTCCGATGTCTTCTCAGAATGAGCGAATCACAGCAGTCATACTGCTTCTTTCTGTATTGAAGGATAGGCAGTCTTTGTCAAATGTATTGCCGCGTCTCAATGCGCAAAAATCAAAGCAAAAGTCTGCATTGGTTCAAGAGTTGGTCTATGGCGTACTTCGTTATTATCATCGATTTGAAAAAATACTTTCTGTCTTGCTCGATAAGCCAATCAAAAGCAAAGATAAAGATATAGAAATTGCAATTTTAATTGGCCTCTATCAATTGGATTATATGCGTGTCCCCGCTCATGCAGCCGTGGCCACCGCCGTTGACATTGGCAAAGAGCTTAATAAAAAATGGTCTACTGGTTTTATTAATGCGATATTGCGTGCTTATCAACTGCGAAAACTAGATTTAGAAAACATTTTACGAACATCGGAGATATACCAGTATTCCCATCCTTCTTGGCTGATAAAGAAAATTGCAGCTGATTGGTCTGAAAATTATAAATCAATTTTGCTTGCGAATAACCAAAAGGCCGCACAATGGTTGCGAATTAATACCAGCAAAATCTGCAAAATAGATTACATTAAAATGCTTGAATTAAAGAATATAGAATTTACAGATTCTTTATATCATGATGCGGCCTTGAGATTGGAGTCGCCTGTTTCGATTGAGATTCTTCCTGGTTACAAAGAAGGATTGGTTTCTGTTCAAGACGGTGCGTCTCAACTTGTAGTTCAGCAGTTGGAGCTAAGCGATGATCTGTCTGTGCTTGATGCTTGTGCAGCACCTGGAGGGAAAACTGCTCAAATCTTGCAATCCGAAGTTGCTTTGAATTATTTACTGGCGCTTGATAAAAGCAATAGACGCCTTGAAACATTGGAAGCAAATTTAAAACGACTTGATATTCGAAATCCGGAATCAACTCGAGTAGAAATTAAATGTCAAAATGCTAAGTTTTTTGCGTCGCCAGATAATGAATTTCAGTTTGATCGTATACTACTTGATGCGCCTTGTTCTGCAACGGGGGTTATCCGTAAACATCCAGATATAAAGCATTTACGACGCTTGGATGACATTGAAAATTTACTTGCGGAACAACGCTCACTATTAAGTGCGCTATGGGCGCAGCTAAAGCCAGGTGGAATATTGATCTATTCAACCTGCTCGATTTTAAAACAGGAAAATGAACTTCAAATTGATGATTTTGTTCGAACCCAAAGTGATGCGCATGACTATCCAATAGAAGCTAGCTGGGGTCAAGAGTGTGAATTTGGTCGACAAATTTTACCCGGTGAAAACAGCATGGATGGCTTTTACATAGCCAGACTTCGACGCCAAGAATAGACGTTGTAGCTTGTCGTTGAGAACCCGAACAAGAATGAGTGGTGAAGCAATCCACCTTAGCGTCCAGAGCATCCGAAGGATGCGTGGGATCTCCCAAATTTAGTCGTTTAACTCGTAGAGACAAGGCATGCCTCACTGCTGTCCCACAGTTTGTAAAAATATTTTATTTAACTCTAATTCTAACGATTAAATCATTTGATTGATG
>QIKQ01000107.1 GCA_003233075.1 Gammaproteobacteria bacterium | reverse complement strand
CCCTGATTTAGGTTTAAGATTTTCGATAGTTTTAACGAAATGTTATACTGACACTTATTTATAGCTAGCCCGCTGTGTCATAAATGATTCGGATTCAGACAAAATCTGGCGCAGCAGTTTGGTAGATCGTCTGAAAAAGCATAGCGGTGGCTATGGTTTGAGGACGATCTGCCTAAATGCAAGATCAGATTCAGTCTGAATTAGAATAGGACAAACTGTCTTTTCGAAATGAGCGTTAAAACGATCATAAACTTTTGATCTCGTTAAATTATTTGATAATTGCAGTCCGCCTTTGTGAAATATGCGGGCTAGTATTGGAATTCGATTGAAACAGATAGATATAGTATGTGGCTTTCACGCCGTGAGTTCTGCCTTACGATTACGACCGGAAGATGTTCGTGAGTTATGGGTCGATAAGGCACGTGCAGATGAGAGAATTCATTTGATTCTTGAATCGGCACGCTCGCGTAATATACCAGTACATCATGTCAATAAATCACATTTAGACAGTCTCAACTCAAATGGTAATCACCAAGGCGTGATCGCAAACTGCCAAGCTGGACGATGGTTGAAAGAGTATCAGCTGGAATCATTACTCGAAAAAATCGAAACACCGCCATTTTTTTTGATTTTAGATTGCGTTCAAGATCCGCATAATTTAGGCGCTTGCTTGCGCAGTGCCGATGGCGCTGGTGTCGATGGTGTGATCATTCCCAAAGATCGTTCCGTTGGCTTAACGTCGACAGTTCGTAAAGTGGCGAGTGGTGCCGCTGATTCAGTCCCTGTATTTCAAGTGACCAATCTAGCCAGAACAATTCGGGATTTAAAGCAGCAAAATATCTGGGTTTACGGCTTGGCTGGCGAAGCGACGCGATCTCTTTTTGAAACTAATTTAACGACTGGTATGGCTTTAGTTTTAGGGGCAGAAGGAAAGGGTTTGAGAAGGCTAACACGGGATACCTGTGATGAGTTAGTTAAGCTTCCTATGGCAGGCCAAGTTGAAAGTCTTAATGTCTCAGTGGCGACTGGGGTTTGTCTCTACGAGGTGGTACGCCAGAGGCAGCAATCTGAATAACATGTTTTTTTGTAGCCTGTAGGAGGCTTTTCGAGAATTTTCCGCTTTCTTTTAAATCGAACGCCGAGTACAGGAAAATAACAGGAAATGGGCTAAATAATTTTACTTTCCTGCGCTCACTTCGTTCCTGCGGGCTACTATTTTCAATTATATTGCTTGAAATATTTGCAATGTAGACTATTTTTCCTTAAAATACGGCGCTTTAAAGTAATCTGATAATTTCTTAGTCAAATTAAAGGAATTTGATCAGTTTTTGTAACTCCTTGGCTTTTAAGGGATTTTGGCGTAGTGACGCGCCAGTCTGAAGAGAATAAAAGCTAAAACCCATAAGGAGCTCGTTATGAGACATTATGAAATAATATTTTTGGTCCATCCAGATCAAAGCGATCAAGTACCTGCGATGATAGAAAAATATCGCAGTAGCATAGACACCCAAGGTGGCACTGTACACCGACTTGAGGACTGGGGTAGAAGACAGCTCGCCTTTCCTATCCAAAAACTTCACAAAGCTCATTATGTTTTAATGAATATAGAATGTAATCAAGAGACTCTTGATGAGCTTGAATCTAATTTCCGTTTCAATGATGCAGTTATTCGGCATATGGTTATTCGAATGAAAGAAGCTGTTACCGAAGCATCTTTGATGGCTAAGAGTGAATCTGAAAAGCAAGCTAAGCCTGAGCGCAATTTTAATTCTGATGACGCTAATAATGCTGAGACACCAGCTGAGACACCAGCTGAGACACCAGCTGAGACACCAGCTGAGACACCAGCTGAGACACCAGCTGAGATGCCAGTAGAAGCCGAGACTCAAGCGGCCGAAGCAGACCAACCTAGTGAGCAATCCGCAAAATAATCGGTTTGTCATTCACAAAAAAATGAATTTAAGAGGAAAGCAAAATGGCTAGATACTTTAGACGTAAAAAATATTGTCGCTTTACTGCGGAAGGCATTACCGATATTGACTATAAAGATTTGAATATGCTTAAACAGTATATTTCTGAAACCGGTAAAATTGTACCAAGTAGAATTACAGGTACAAGTGCAAAATATCAACGGCAATTAGCTAGCGCAATTAAACGCGCTCGTTATATTTCTTTATTGCCCTATACTGATCAACACTAAGCTTAGTCATCAGTTGAAATTATTGAGTTAAATTTAGAGGCCCGTTATGGACGTAATCCTATTAGAAAAAGTAGAAAATCTTGGTGACTTAGGTGATCAGGTAAAAGTAAAGCCCGGTTTTGGTAGAAATTTCTTAATACCAGGTGGTAAGGCTGTTTCAGCAACAAAAGCAAATATCGAACATTTTGAAAAACGTCGCGCTGAACTAGAAGCAACTGCCGCAAAAACATTGACGGATGCAGAAGCATTATGTGATGCAGTTAATGCGCTATCAATTAATATTGTTGCTAAAGCTGGCGACGAAGGTAAATTGTTTGGCTCAGTGTCCAATGCAGACATTGCAGAAGCCGTATCTGCGCAAGGTGTGAATATTATGAAAAAAGATATTCGCATGCCTGATGGACCGATTAGGTTAATTGGCGAGTACGAGTTTGCAGTTCATCTTCACACTGATGTTGATGCACGCGTTAAAGTGGTAATAGAAGCCGAATAGTATTTTAGCGTTTGTCTATAAACTAATCTAAAAGTCCCGAGCATAAATTAAACAAATGCTCGGGATTTTTTTATCCACAGCTTATCTCCAGCTTATCTCCAGTATATCATCAGCAAAATAAACGCATATTCACAGTTTTGTTAAATAAAAATATTATTGTATTTTCGGGTCAGTTTTGCCCTATACTACAGTCTGCTCATCCCAGGAAGCATATTGTAAAAGTAGATAGAACAGCGCTGAATATTAATATTTTGTTATTACAGTGCGTCTCGATTCACATTTAATTTTCACAGCAAACGTAAAATCAAGCATTGATATTAGCAATTCATTAAGATGTTATTTTTTAAAAAAATATAATTACGTGTGTCACAAAAATCTAAAGACACTGTAAAAAATTAGTGTGTGACATTAGCAAATGCGTACTGCAAAAATATAAGATTGTATTTAAAAAACTAATTCGGGATAGCAGTCATATCGATACCGGTCGAACAAATTAAGGACGACAGGCTGAAATTCTGGATATCATAAACTAGGCTGTAGGAATTATGACAATACGTCGTCTGTTTCTATGGTTTTGATTATTTAATTATAAATAGTGAGTATAAAATTTAATGGTTGAAATTGTCCAATCTCATAATCTATCTGACCCTAAAACCGCCGCTTTAAAACTGCCGCCCCATTCTATCGAGTCGGAGCAATCTGTATTAGGTTCAATAATGATCAACAATTCCGCTTGGGAAACTGTTGTTGATCTAGTTAGTACAGAAGATTTCTATCGTAAAGATCATCAAATTATATTTGATACAATTCGTATTTTGTCTGACCAAGATATGCCGTGCGATGCGGTGACTGTGTCAGAATGGTTAGATCGTAATCATGAACTAGACAAAGTAGGTGGTTTGGCATATATCGGTTCATTAGCAAAAGATACGCCGAGTGCTGCTAATGTTAAAGCCTATGCAGAGCTCGTTCGTGAGCGTTCCGTGTTAAGGCAATTAATAGATGCAGGTACTGAAATCGCAAACAGTGGTTATAACCCAGAAGGTCAGCTTAGCCACGAGTTAATCGATAAAGCCGATAAAAAATTATTTCAAATTTCTGACCAACACCAACGAGGTCGTTCAGGTATTACGCCAATAGGGACACATGTGGCATCTGCCTTTGAGCATATCGAAGAGTTATTTCACTCAGACAATCCGATTACTGGTGTGCCTACTGGATTTGCAGATTTGGATAAAATGACCTGTGGCATGCAAAAATCAGATTTAATTATTATTGCTGGCAGACCGTCGATGGGTAAAACCAGTTTGGCGATGAATATTGCTGAAACTGCGGCAATTAAACATCAAAAGTCAGTCGCTGTCTTTAGTATGGAAATGTCAGGTGAATCATTGGCGATGCGTTTAATGTCATCTTTAGGGCGTATTAATCAGCATAAAATACGTACCGGTCAATTGGCTGAAGACGATTGGGCGAGGCTCACATCCACAATGGGGATCTTATCTGAGGCGCCAATCTATATTGACGATACTGGCGCACTCACACCGACAGAATTGCGTGCACGTGCTAGACGTCTGCACCGAGAGAATAATTTAGGTTTGATTGTGGTCGACTATTTGCAATTAATGCAAGTTAAAGGTACAAGTGAAAATCGAACCAATGAAATTTCTGAAATCTCTCGAGGTCTAAAAGCCTTAGCGAAGGAACTCGAAGTGCCCGTCATTGCTTTATCGCAATTGAATCGTAGTTTAGAGCAACGTCCGAACAAAAGGCCGGTGATGTCCGATTTGCGTGAGTCTGGGGCAATTGAGCAAGACGCTGACCTAATCGTATTTATTTATCGTGACGAAGTGTACAATGAAGATTCGCCCGATAAAGGCATCGCTGAAGTGATTATAGGCAAACAAAGAAATGGGCCAATTGGTACTTGTCGCTTAACCTTTTTGGGCCCTTATACGCGGTTTGAAAATCTGGCAGCTAATCAATATAATGCAATGAGTGAATCGTCAATGCCACCGGCAGAACCGCAATATGTACCGAGCGGTGGTCCACCGCCAATGGCACCCTTTGGTTCTGACTTAGATCTTTAATGTAGCTCTGAACAATTCGTCCGTGAATTGTCAGAGCGCGACAAGAAAAAAGTGTGATTTTTTCTTGTCTTACAAAATCAATCGTTAAGTTAGGATTGATGTACGATCAATTTTGGCGACACTTCCTTGTGTCGCAAGAGCCTCTGAATTAATCAGAGGCTCTTTAAATGAAGCTCTGAACAATTCGTCCGTGAATTGTCAGAGCGCGACAAGAAAAAAGTACGATTTTTTCTTGTCCCACAAAATTAATCACTTAGTAATCGATAGTCCTTTTGAATTAATATTAAATTGATGAGACATCTTTAGAACTATGAGTCGACCAACACGCGCCACAATAAGTTTATCTGCCTTAGCTCATAATTTAGAACAAGCACGCCTTGCTGCACCAAATAGCAAAGTGATGGCGGTTATAAAGGCAAATGGTTATGGTCACGGATTAACGAGCGTTGCTAAGGGCTTGAAACAGGCGGATGGATTTGCGGTTGCCTGTATTGAGGAAGCTTGTGAACTGAGAGAGGCTGGTTTTAAGCAAAAAATATTACTCTTAGAGGGTGTTTTTGTTGCAAACGAGTTGGATCTGGTCAAGCAGCTTAATTTAGATATTGTCGTTCATTCCGAAAAACAAATTGAATGGCTTGAATCGAGATCGGCAGCAAATAATTTCTCGGTTTGGTTAAAAGTAAATACAGGCATGCATCGAATCGGCTTTGCTGCCGATGAATTTAAAAAACAATATACCCGTCTAAATAAAATAGAAGCAATCAATATTTTAATTTTAATGACGCATTGTGCGAGTGCCGACGATCGTCAAAACAATTATACAAAACAGCAACATAATTTATTTACAGAGTTATGCGCTGGATTGCCTGAAAAGAAAACCCTGGTTAATTCAGCAGGCCTTCTGTCTCAAGAAGAGTCTCATTTTGATTGGGTTCGACCAGGAATCATGCTCTACGGTGTTTCACCCTTTAATGACAGTATTGCACAAGATCATGAGTTAAAAGCAGTTATGCGAGTTGAAAGTGAAATAATTGCCATTAATTCACAAAAAAAGGGTGATCTAATTGGTTATGGCGGTAGGTTTAAATGTCCGGAAGATATGCTGATTGGTGTTGTTGCTATTGGTTATGGCGATGGATATCCGCGCCAAGCTGCAAACGGCACGCCTATTTTAGTGGATAATATCCGTACCCAGTTGATTGGTCGAGTGTCAATGGATATGATTATGGTAGACCTAAGGCCAATACGGGATGCTAGAATTGGCAGCTCGGTTATTTTATGGGGCAGTGAAAAATTATCTATTGAGGAAATTGCAAGTCACTCAAGTACAATTTCTTATGAATTATTGTGTCGAGTCACAGCGCGTTTAAAAAAAATTGAAATATCTTAAATAATTATAAATTATAAGCATGGCTAAACAAAAATTACTTTACAGTTGTAGTGCATGTGGTGCGAAAGCATCGAAATGGGCTGGGCAATGCAATGATTGTGGCGCTTGGAATACACTAACTGAAAGCGTCGAAGTTAAAGTTTCATCTCACCCACGTTTTGCCGGGTTTGCAGGAGAAGCCATTCGTGCAGCCGAAGTAACCGCCCTTGATTCAGTAGAGTGTGCCACAACAAGTCGAATTAAGTCTGGTCTTAGCGAACTAGATCGAGTTCTTGGTGGAGGATTAGTGCCAGGCTCTGTGACTTTAATAGGCGGTGACCCAGGCATTGGTAAATCCACTTTATTAGCTCAGTCGTTTTCTCACTTAGCATCTGAATTTAAAACTTTGTATGTCACTGGCGAAGAATCACTGCAACAGGTGAGCTTACGAGTGAAACGTTTAGGCGTTTCGTCCAAAAATCTAGATTGTCTCGCAGAAACCTCTATTGAACGAATTGTCGCAATTGCACAAAAACACAAACCCGAGTTTATGGTGATTGATTCAATTCAAACGGTTTATACTGATCTTTTGAATTCAGCTCCTGGTTCGGTCTCACAAGTGAGAGAATGTGCAGCCCAATTGGTACAGTTTGCTAAACGAAGTCAAATTGCAATGTTTTTAGTAGGTCATGTGACCAAAGATGGTCAACTCGCTGGGCCGCGAGTATTAGAACACATGGTTGATACAGTACTTTATTTTGAAGGTGATTCGGGAAGTCGTTTTCGAATTATACGCGCCATTAAAAATCGTTTTGGTGCGGTGAATGAGATAGGTATTTTCGCCATGACTGACAAGGGCCTTAAGGAGGTTAGTAATCCTTCGGCGATATTTTTGTCGCGTCATGAAGAGTCTGTTGCAGGTAGTGTCATTATGGTCACACGTGAAGGCAGTCGTCCGATGTTGGTTGAGGTTCAAGCCTTGGTGGATGAATGTCATGGCTCAAATCCAAGACGGGTTAGTTTGGGTCTAGAGCAAAATCGTTTAAATATGTTATTAGCGGTGTTACATCGACACAGCGGCGTAGCAATGTACAATCAAGATGTGTATGTAAATGTTGTTGGTGGGGTCAGGATCACAGAAACAGGTGCTGATTTAGCAGTATTATTAGCTGCACTTTCGAGTTTACGGGATAAAGCCTTATCGAATAATATGATTGTTTTTGGCGAAGTAGGATTGGCTGGCGAAATTCGACCAGTGCCGAATGGTTTAGAGCGTTTGCGTGAAGCAGAAAAGCATGGCTTTAAAGTCGCGATTATACCTAAGGCAAATTGTCCTAATACAGATAAAAGTGTCGCTAAATCGAATTCAAAACTACTGAAAAACATAAAAGTAATAGGTGTTAGTCGCTTAAATGAAGCGATTGAAGCCCTTGATAATATATAAAAAAAATAATTAATTTTGTAGCTGGCATGTCTTGACTCTGTAGCCCGGCTCTTTAGAGCCGGGGTAGATATAAATGCAACTATAAACCCTTGAGACTAAGATTCCTAAGGTAAACAAGCTTAATAATAATGAACTCCAACGTAATTACTAATTTTAAAATACCAGACGACATAGGTTGGGCATGTTATTGGATAATATTCAGTAGTGTGGCTTTTATTTTTTATGCCTTTATACCTCAAGCCGTCTCAATTCAAGCGGATTTAAGCAATCAAATTCAAGCGCACGAATCAGTTAGCTGGTTTTGGGATAAATTTGATTTTAAACTTGAGACGATTTATCAGCAAGCAAGCATCTATTTGGCTTTGATTGGCGGCTTGTTATTACTAGTAATTACCAAATTTTTAAATGGCAAGATGAGTATGGCATTGGTCTTCAGTATTGTATTAATTCTTGGCTCATTGTTTACTCTTGTTATTTTGCCGCAAATTGAAATTTTGAAATCGCTTCAACGCCAACTAGGACTCTTATTATTTGTCGTCTCATTTAGTATGGTTTTGATTGGGGCACACTTGCAAAAAGCCTTGAATCAGTACTTATTTCCACGTGTCATTTTGTTCAGTGGCGGCTTATTATTACTCTCTTGGCTATTATTGCCGTTTCAATGGCCATTTGGTAACACATCTGTCTTAAACCTTTTTAATGGCAATGTTTGGCAGGGAAGTGCAATCGCACTTTCTATTTTCTTAACGCTTGTTAGTTTACTTGCTAGTTTTTCAATTCTAAGTTTGTTCATGTCGACGCAAAAGGTAATGAGCTTGCTTAGCCGTTTAGTCGTGATATCGACACCTGTTGTTTTCTACTTCTATTTCGCTGATGTAAAACAAGTTTCTATTCTTAGTGCTTTATTAGAGACCGCTCGATATAGTTTTTTACTCATTGCACTACTTATATTTCCAGTCAGTATTAGCAGCCTAATTGAAATGAATACGCCTTCGGAACGCGAAGATTTAACTAAATAAATATTTTTCAAAATTAAATTATTAATTTTACGTGCTGGCATGTTTGCTGCTTAGTAGTAACTATCTAGAATGTTTATTTGCATTCATGATGAAAGCACAAGGAAAGGGTCTCGGTACTGCGATTGATGCGACTGTAAAAAGCTTGATCAATCTAAAAGGAATTGCAGGCGCTGCAAAGCATTATTAATATGTGCGCAGCCATTGCATAAGGAAATGCAGGTACTGAGAAGCACAGGGATGTGCGAGGCCGCGAAGCACATGGATGTGCGGAAACGGTTATTTATTTCGATGGTTGCTAATGATATTTAATGCAAGGGATGGTGTAATGTTAAGGCGACTATATTTTTTATTTCCTGACAAAGAACATGTACAGGGTGCGGTAGATGAGCTAATTGAAAAGGGAATTAAATGGCAATCAATACATGTTTACGTTGAAGATGAAGACATTGATATTTCAGAACTGCCCGTCGCGAGTGAAATGCAAAAAGATGATACCTGCCACAAATTAAGCACCATTTTATGGTTGAGTAACTTAGTTATATTTTTAGTTGCCGTTACTTTAGTTTTTATTGATTTTATTTACGGTGCAAGCTTTTCGACCCTTATTTCGGTAGCCCTCGTTGTTACTACAGCCTATCTAGCTTATCGTTACTCATCTCTTCCTGATACACATGTCAGTGACTTTAAAGACGCATTGGCACAGGGCGAAATATTATTTACTGAAATCGAGCACGAAATTCACCAGAATCATCCTGAAGCCGTTCTCGGTGGTGTCGGTTGGGCTATAGAGCCGATTCATTTGTAGATTGATGAACACAGCTATTTTTTATTGAACCAATGAAAAAAGTATCCACCTAAATTTCGTAGCGACCATTCAGGTGTGGGCATGGGCAGTTTTTCTTTAGACCATAACATTGCAACTAAGCCCTTTAGTATAAACCAAGGCGCGAATAATTTTTGTCGAATACTAATTTTTCCTTTTGCCGTAATCGAAAATAGTAAAATGGTACAATCGTCTGCGTAGCTTGATTGATCGCCATCCGATTTGGCAAGAGTTCTTAAGTTTTTAACTATCTCATCTGGCGCATTAACATCAAGCGTTTTCAGGTGATGCAATAATCCTTGCAAACCTAATTGCTTACCATTGTGCATCGCTTCAATCAAAGAATCAGTGTAGAGAAGAATTAAGTCTTCTGCTTCTAAATATGAAGAGCACTGTTGGTAAACGGTATCGACTGATATACCAAAGGGTAAATTAGCAAAGGTTTCTTCTTCTGCTAAATTATTTTCAAGAAATTGCCAGGTTTTAGTGGCGTGTTTGTAGAGAATAGGGCTCGGGTGTCCCGCATTACAATAAGTTAATTCGCCAGTTGGGGAGAAATAAGTTAAAGCAAGGGCTGTTGCAAATCGACCTTGTTGTATAGTTTTACTAAATTGAATATTGATATCATAGACGAGAAGCTTTTGATCGATGTGATTTATGTATTTGTGCATTGTTCGTTTTAAATCAAGTGCGTAATCACTCACTTGTTCGC
>QIKQ01000212.1 GCA_003233075.1 Gammaproteobacteria bacterium | reverse complement strand
TAAAGAACCGGGCTACAAGGACGGGAAATAATATACCCAGCTCTAAAGAACCGGGCTACAAGGACGGGAAATAATATACCCAGCTCTAAAGGCCCAGGCTACAGGTAGGTCAACTAATATTCCCGGCTCTAAAGAACCGGGCTACAAGGACGGGAAATAATATACCCGGCTCTAAAGGCCCAGGCTACAGGTAGGCCAACTAATATTCCCGGCTCTAAAGAACCGGGCTACAAGGACGGGAAATAATATTCCCGGCTCTAAAGAACGGGGCTACAAGTTTAACTTTTTTGTAAAAGTATAATAAGCACGATATTGATAATGATCATGCTGAAAGCAAGGCCCTTCCAAAACTTCAGTGGGTCGCGTTCGATAAGTGGCAGATTAGTTTCTTCTGCAAATACTTTGTTTGGGTGTTTTAAATCATAAACGAATTCATCGATATCATTGTATCTGCTTTCTGGGTTTTCGCTTAAGGCTTTTTTAATCGCGCCTTCCATCCAGAGTGGTACTTGTTGGGTATGGTTGCGAATAGTAATATATTTTCTTTTTTCTACCGAATATTGCTTTAAATTGCCTTTAAAGGGTAAGCGACCGCATAACATCTCATAACAAATGACAGCTAAAGAAAATTGATCAGTAAACACAGTGCCACTTGAGCCAGTTGCAAACTCGGGTGCGGTGTAGCCAATCGTACCGACTAGGTGGTTTTTATCAAGTGGGTTTAGGATTTCTTCGCTGCCTGAAATTTTAGTGGAACCAAAGTCAATAATTTTTACGATGCCATGTTTATCCAGCATTATATTTTCAGGTTTTAAATCGCGATGTATCATTTCGAGTCGATGAAAAGCACGTAATCCCTTGCCAATTTCCTCAACGATTGCGAGCACGTCTAGTATTTCAGGGTAAGGGTTTTCGTTGATCCAGGCTCTGAGTGTTTTGCCTTCAATAAACTCCGCAATTTGGTATAAAAATTTTCGTTCATGCGTTTGTTCTATTACTTTTAATACGTGTAGGCTGTTTATTTGTTTGCCAATCCACTCTTCTTGTAAAAAGGATTGGATATAACTGGGATCGTCTTCAAAATTAATCGACGGAGTTTTAAGGACCAGTTTTTGTTCGCTTTCAAGATCAACCGCATAATAACACTGGCTGCGACTACTGGCATGCAATTGACGTATGACTTTAAATTTATCAATGCTATTGCCTGCTTCAAGCTCGGGCGAAAAGGGTAATTTAGTGAGACGTTCGAAAAACTCATCCGAATCTGGATTAGGCAGAGACTTAATTTTAAATATTTGGCAGGTTAAATTGTCATCGCTTTTATGTTCAATGGCCTTGTTGACGATTTGTCGGACTGCGCTTTCTAGATCATTTAAATTAGCTGAAATTATTTCTGAAATCCCCTTTAGCCCTATAAAATCATGCACACCATCGGTAGTGAGTATGAATATGTCATCAGTTTGTAATTCAATTTTTTTGTAATCTATCTCTAAATGCAGATCAATGCCCATCGCTCGTTTCAGGTAGCTTTCATTTTCCGATACATAAACTCGGTGGTCACTGGTTAATTGATCTATTGCGCCGTCGCGTATCAAATAAATTCGAGAATCACCAATATGAAAAATATGTGCAGTATTTGACTTTAAAATAAGCCCACTTAATGTTGTTGCATGGGTGTAGTTATTGAATCGATTTGGATCTGTTTTAGAGTATAACCATTGGTTAATTGAATTGAGTACTTTACTGATTGATGTTTTAACTGTCCAAGAATCAGGTGTGCTGTAGTAGTCTGATAATAAACCGTTAATACATGTTTCACTGGCTTCACGACTAGATTCACTTGTACTGACGCCGTCAGCGATAGCGATGCCAATGCCTTTAGTTTCTAATTGGTAGTTGTCAGGAACCACAATGCCATGGAATTCCATCTTAATGCCAGCATCTGTGTGCTGCGCTGAATCAATAGCAAGTATGTCTGTCATTGACTTATCATAAGCTGTGAACTCGGAAAATGGTAGTACACATTTATTGATCTGGTTAGTAAAGTTTAGTTGTCCCTGAATAGTCGTATTTGAGTCGGATACGAGGCAGACAAGTGACCCGGAGCGGATTTTACACCAAACCAAGGTAAATGAGCACCGGAAGCACTTGTCGAACAAAGTATCCGCTAAAATACGGCTATTTCAGGGGCAACTAATTACTCGACGTCGATCATTTGCACCGTTCCATCGGGAAGAATTTCTGCCATTTGACCTTTCGGTTCATCTAAAAAGAAGATTATCATCAGCAGCACAAATGTCGCAAATAGGGCGATGATTAAAAAGAGTGTTTGCGCCGATACAAATGTGAAAATTGTTAAATACAGAACTGCTCCAACATTTCCATAGGCTCCTGTGAGTCCAGCAATTTGTCCTGTCATGCGACGTTTAATAAGTGGCACCATGCCAAACACAGCTCCACTACCGGCTTGAACGAAAGAAGAAGTAATAATAAGAACCAAGATTGCTGCTCCGAATGCCCAGCCAGAACTAAAACTCGACATGACGAAGTAACCAACTATTATTCCGCAGAAAATATAGATGAGGGTTTTCTTACGGCCAATTTTATCGCTCAGGTGTCCGCCTAAGGGTCGTGCCAGAATATTCATAAAGACAAAACAGCCTGCACCAAAGGTTGCCATGATGTCACTGACGCTAAAGATCGCTTTAAGCGATATTGCGAGTATCATAACCGCAGCGATTTCTGAGCCAAAGGTGACCATGTAACACAGGTTTAGAATTGCGACTTGTTTAAATTTATACTTATGTATATCTGGTATTGGTTTGCTTAATACTTCTTTATTGATGCTAATAATTTTGTAAATGTTATAGAGGTATAGAGTCGCTAATACGACGTATATAATGCTAGCGACACTAGTACTGATTATGCCATAGGAGGGGGTTGTTAAACGCCAGCTTGTCACGGCGAGCGCACCGTACAACGGGAAAGTCATTAGCATGTAAAGAGTCATGTCGGCTTTGCAAGTGACTTCCATAGCACCCGCTTTATTAGGTTTAAAATAGGTCGAGCCTTTTGGCGTGTCCGTCACCATTTTGAAATAAACAAAGGAATAACCTAAAGCGACAAGTCCAGTAAATCCGATCGCATAGCGCCAGCCATCGTCACCGAAAAAATGTATTGCCATTATTGGTAATAAAATTGTTGCAGCAGCGTTACCAAAGTTACCCCAGCCACCGTAAATTCCTTCGGCTAGTCCTGCTTGTTTCGCTGGAAACCATTCGCCAATAAGACGTATACCAATAACGAAACCCGCGCCAACGAAACCCATCATTAAGCGAGCTATCGCTAATTGAGTAAAATCATCTGCCAGCGCATAGATAAGACAGGGAATGGAGGAGAGAGCTAATAAAGCTGAGTAGGTGAGTCGAGGGCCAAATTTATCAACAAGTGAGCCTACCAGAACGCGCGCGGGAATGGTCAGCAAGACATTCAGTATTAATAAAGACTTGTACTCTTCATCAGTGAGACCTAATGCAGTTTGTATTTGTAGTAAGAGGCCGTTTTGATTAAACCAAACAAAAAACGAGATAAAAAAAGCGAACCAAGTTAAATGTAATATTTTCGTTTTTCCAGTGAATGAAAATATTTTGAAGTCTGAATGTTGTGCTGACATCTTTTTAAAACCCTTAAAAATTACTAAAAATTAAATATTTGTTAGGTAAATTATTAGCTCTGTTCAGCAATGATCATGCCATACTCTTAAGTTACTGATTCAAAATAGGAATAGGTAATATTAAGTATTAAATATAAATGTTTTTGCACCGCAAAAGTGCGAGTTACTGACTCAGTTTAAATTAAATTAGTTTTGTATTTAGAGTGCTTGGCGATATAAAATACGCTCTGCAATGCATATATGAACTTATAGTGATTGCAAAAATTTAGCTTATGGGGTGCTAAATAATTGTATATTCGCGCTCAAACAGATATTTAACGCTGAATACAGGCACTTACATATGGCTTTAAAATCAATGCAGTAGCGTGATTTATAAGGTTGCAGCGAGTCTATCATATGCACTATTATAGTGCACTATATAAGCAAACAATTAATAGCTAATATTATAAATACTTGTATAATCAACATGTTATATGGTTATTACTGGAGTGGCATATGCTTTGCAATAACTGAAAATAAAGATTAAACACAAAAAATTAAAATCGATTTTGTCGGAGTTCATGCAATGAAAGAAAAGTTAGTTCTAGTCGGAAATGGAATGGCAGGGGTTCGTACTTTAGAAGAAGTACTGAAGCTCGCGCCTGACATGTATGAGATTACTGTTTTCGGTGAAGAGCCTTATCCAAATTACAATCGCATTATGTTGTCACCAGTACTCGCGGGCGAGAAAACGATTGAAGAAATTACCCTGAACGACAGGCAGTGGTATGAGGACAATGGCATTAAGCTCGTGACTGGCAAGAAAGTCACAAACATTGACCGCATTAAACATAAAGTAATTGCCGATGATGGCAGCGAGCATAGTTATGATCGTTTGCTAATTGCGACTGGCTCCAAGCCTATCATTTTACCATTGCCTGGCAAAGACCTTAAAGGCGTGATTGGTTTTCGCGATATTCACGACGTTGATTTAATGTTGGAGGCTTCGACTAAATATAAAAACGCAATCGTCATTGGTGGTGGATTACTTGGTTTGGAAGCGGCGAACGGCTTAATGCAGCAAGGCATGAATGTGACTGTTATCCATTTGCTCGATCGCTTAATGGAAAAACAACTGGACGATGCTTCAGCTAAAATGCTTAAAAGCTCTCTTGAAGAGCGCGGACTTAAATTTTTAATGGAGACTCAGACCGAAGCAATTTTAGGCAAAAATCGAGTCGAAAAAGTAAAACTAAAAGATGGTACTGAATTGGATGCTGATCTTGTCGTTATGGCGGTTGGGATACGGCCTAACGTTGATTTAGCCAAAACTGCTAAATTGCATACCATTCGTGGCATAGTCGTTAATGATACCTTACAAACATATGATCCAAGAGTTTATGCAGTAGGCGAGTGTGTCGAACATCGATCTAACACATACGGATTGGTGGCACCGCTGTTTGAAATGTCAAAAGTATGCGCTAACCATCTCGCCAAACACGGCATTGGTATGTACCAAGGATCTGTGACATCAACAAAATTAAAAGTGACTGGAATTGATTTGTTTTCAGCAGGTGATTTCTTTGGTAATGAAAATAGCGAAGACTTGGTTTATCAGGACGAGGCCAGTGGCGTTTATCGCAAATTAGTAGTGCAAAATAATAGAATTATTGGTGCAGTTATGTATGGCGATACCATTGATGGTTCTTGGTATTTCGACTTGCTGCGCGATGAAACAGACATAACAGATTTTCGAAAAACAATATTATTTGGTCAGGCGCACTTAGGTGATTCGGGTCATGGTGAAGATGATAGGGTTGCACTAATGGCTGATACGGCTGAGATCTGTGGTTGTAACGGTATTTGTAAGGGTGAAATTGTCAAGGCAATCACTAAGGAAAAACTTTTTACGTTGGAAGATGTACGGTTACATACCAAAGCGTCGAACTCATGTGGTTCTTGTACTGGCTTAGTTGAAACTTTATTGGCGTTAACAGTTGGTGGTGACTACTCGGTTGCACCGCATTTGAAGCCAATGTGTGGCTGTACTGATTTCACGCACGATGAAGTTCGCGGTACAATCAAACGTAATGAATTAAAAACAATTCGTAACGTCATGGATTTCATGGAATGGAAAACGCCCGATGGATGTGGCAAATGTCGTCCAGGTTTAAATTTTTATCTCACTTGCGCTTGGCCTGATGAATACGTTGATGATAGTCAGTCACGATTTATTAACGAGCGAGTTCACGCCAATATTCAAAAAGATGGCACTTATTCGGTTATTCCGCGTATGTGGGGCGGCGAAACAACTCCGAAAGAATTAATCGCGCTCGGCCAAATTGCAGAAAATCACAAAGTACCAACGGTGCATGTTACGGGCGGTCAGCGAATCGATTTCCTTGGCATTAAAAAAGAAAATTTACCTGCAATTTGGGGTGACTTATCGAAAGCTGGATTTGTTTCAGGCCATGCTTACGGTAAAGCGGTACGTACGGTTAAAACCTGTGTTGGTAGTGAGTGGTGTCGCTTCGGAACACAAAACTCTACCCAGATGGGCATAGATTTAGAAAAAATGACTTGGGGCTCATGGATGCCGCACAAATTTAAATTGGCAGTTTCTGGATGTCCTCGAAACTGCGCAGAAGCAACAATCAAGGACTTTGGTGTTGTTGCTGTTGATTCTGGTTGGGAGTTACACGTTGGTGGTAACGGCGGAGTCAAAGTACGAGCAACTGACTTTATGTGTGCTGTGACAACGACAGACGAAGTCAAAGAATATTGCGCTGCGTTCATGCAGCTGTATCGCAGCGAGGCGCATTACTTAGAACGAACCGCACCCTGGATTGAACGTGTTGGTCTGACTTATGTTAAAGAGCGAATAGTGGATGATGCAGAGAAACGCAAAAAGTTCGCTGAAGAGTTTTGGTTCTCACAAAAATTTTCCCAAGACGATCCTTGGAAAGCACGAGCTGAGGGTGTTGATGCACATGAATATACTCCTATCGTGAGTATGGTTTAACTTTAGAATTAAAATGAGAATATTAGAATGAGTGAGAATTGGTTGAAAGTAGGTAAGTTTGATGATATTCCGAAGCTGGGTTCGCGCCTAGTGAAAACCGCGGATGGTGACATTGCGATCTTTAGAACATCAGAAGACGAAATATTCGCGTTACGTGATTCTTGTCCTCACAAACAGGGTCCTCTCTCTCAGGGCATAGTATACGGTAAAAAAGTGTCTTGTCCTCTGCATGACTGGAAAATTCATTTAGATACTGGACTGGCAGTCGCGCCGGATGAGGGTTGTACAGCTAGTTTTCCTGTTAAAATAGATGCGGGTATTGTTTATATATCTTTAGATGAAAAAAAAACTGAAGAATAAATCGCGTCGTTCATTTAAAGCTTAGGGAATTTATATGTTATTTGGTCGTAGTCAAAAAAATCCTATCAAAATAGCAGACAAGGCTGTAGTTGAGTGGAAATACACCACTTGTGGATATTGTTCAACGGGCTGTTCTATTGAGGTAGGTTTGGATGAGTCGGGCAAAGCCGTGGCGAGTCGTGGTGCTGCTAGTGCTGATGTGAATCGAGGCAAATTATGTTTGAAAGGAATTTTTGAGCATGAGTTATTTTATTCTGCAAACAGAGGCAGTGTGCCCTTAATGCGGGACAAATTCTATGATGAGTTTGCTGAAGTAAGTTGGGATGAGGCTCTTGATAAAACGGCAAACGAAATAAAACGAATTCAAGACAGCTACGGTCGTGATGCCTTTGCAGTTGTATCCACTGGTCAAATAATGACTGAAGAATTTTATACTTTAGGTAAATTAACACGTGGCGTTATCGGCACAAATAACTACGACGGCAATACGACTCTGTGTATGTCCTCCGCGGTATCAGGTTACAAGCGATCTTTTGGTTCCGATGGTCCTCCAGGTTGTTATGAAGACTTTGAACACACTGAGTGTTTACTTGCAATTGGTTCTAACTTACCTGAGCAACATCCGATTATCTATTGGCGTTTACAGCAAGCGCTCGAAAAACGTAAATTTCCTATAATTGTGGTTGATCCCCGTGTCACTATGTTTGCCCAGATGGCTGACATTCATTTGCCTGTGACCCCGGGTACGGATGTTGTCTTGTTGAATAGCCTTGCCCACGTCATTTTAAATGAAGGTCTGGAAGACGAAGCTTACATAAAAGCCAATACCAATGGCTATAAAGAATATAAAGAACTTGTTGATCAATACGATCCGACCACCGCAGCAAAAATATGTGGCATTGACGAAGACACTATTCGAAATGTAGCCAGACTTTACGCCAAAGCTGGTAGCGCGATGACTATTTGGACAATGGGAATTAATCAAAGCACACATGGTTCCGATGGCGTCGTTGGCATTAATAATTTAAATTTAATTACTGGCAATATTGGTAAACCAGGCAGTACTAGCTTGTCCATCACTGGTCAATGTAATGCAATGGGTACACGAGAATGGTCAGCGTGCTCTGGATTACCAGGCTACCGAGCGTTAGAGAATGAGCAAGATAGAAAAGAAGTCGCTGAGTTCTGGGGGATTGATGCAGAATTTTTTCCAAAAAAACGTGGCTTGTTTCAAACCGATATATTTCCGGCAATTGAAACTGGACAGATTAAGGGTTTGTGGATAATCGCAACTAACCCAATGACTTCGATGATGAATACCTCAAGAATTCGTAAGATCTTTGAAAAATTAGAATTCTTAGTAGTGCAAGATGCTTATGCTGATGTTGAGACTAATCAATACAGCCACGTTTATTTTCCGGCGGCAATATGGGCAGAGAAGCAGGGTTGTTTTACTAATACTGAACGACGCGTTAATTTGATTAGCAATGTCCTGCCACCCTACAAACAATCCAAACCTGATTTTTGGATTTTTAATCAAATGGCGAAACGCTTTGATAATGGCCAGAAGATTAAATTCCCAGAAGATACTGAAGGCGCTTTTGATGAAATGCGTGAGTTATCAAAAGGTCGTATGTTAGATTATTCGGGTCTCAGTTACGCAAAACTTGAAAAACAAAAAGGCATACAATGGCCTTGTAAAGAAGGTGAAGAGACCGGTGCGCAACGTCTCTACACGGATGGTAAGTTCCAGCATAAAGATGGCAAAGCCAAATTAATTCCTCTGCCTTTCATCGATAACAATGAAGTGCCAGATGATGATTATCCTTTTTGGCTAAACAGTGGTCGAGTTGTCGAGCATTTTCACACTCGGACACGCACAGGCAAGGTTGGCAATATTAATAAATTTAGTCCTACCGCCTACATGGAAATGAATCCTGATGCGGCCAAAGAACTCGGTATTAAACACAGCAGTTATGTGCGTTTAACTTCGAGGCGTGGCGATGCGGTGGTGATGGTGCAACTGACGCAAAGGGTGCCGCCAAATATGGTCTTTTTACCTTTTCATTTTTACGATTGTGTTAATCGTTTGACCCTGGGTTTATTAGACCCGCATTCACGTCAACCCGCTTTTAAGCATTGCGCCGTTAAAATAGAGCGAGTTGAAGATCAAGAATTGGCAGCAGTTCGTAATAAAGAAGCTAGGACTTATTAGATATGTGGAAAGTAAGAGACGACGAACCAGAATACGCATTTGTCACTAAAGCTGATGCACCTGAAAAAAACCAATATGGAACGGCGATTACACTTGTTGAATCTAACGATAAGTTGGCAGGTAAGTCACTCAATATTAATTTCGACTCCAGTATTGGTGATAATCCGGACCGTTATAAGCAACACGGTTTTTATTTTAACGCAGATAATTGTATCGCTTGTCATGCTTGTGAATCAGCTTGCAGTGAAAAAAATAATCTGTCACCTCACTTAGCGTTTCGTTCTGTTGGTTATGTCGAGGGTGGCTCTTACCCTGATTATCATCGACTAAATTTATCGATGGCTTGTAATCACTGTGATGATCCAGTGTGCTTAAAAGGTTGTCCGACTCGTGCCTATACTAAATTTGCAGAATACGGCGCAGTATTGCAAGACCCTGATATTTGTTTTGGCTGTGGCTACTGCACCTGGGTTTGTCCTTATAATGCACCTCAGCTTGATCCGGTGAAAGGCCAAGTGGAAAAATGTAATATGTGTGTTGATCGACTTGAAGTGGGTTTAAAGCCTGCCTGTGTTGCTTCTTGTTTGGCTGGTGCTTTAGATTTTGGTGTAATTGAGACTAAGCCCGAAAATCGTGATCAGTTAAATACAAGTATTCCAGGATTTCCAGATCCGTCAATTACGCAGCCAAATATACGTTTTCAACAAACTAAATCTTTACCAAATGAAATGGCTCGAACAGATTCGGCGCCGATTCGTTATAGCAAAAATATTGAAACAGGTGTTTATCACTCCAAGGTATTAAAAGATCCAGAGGCGAAAGCGGAGTGGAATATTAAAAAACTTAGTTCAAGAGAAGACCCCTTAGTATTATTCACCTTATTGTCACAACTTGCCATTGGTGGTTTTCTATTCCAGTTTTTTGCTCCACACTTTGGCATCACAACAATTAGCTTAACGCATTTCCCAACCGTACTGCCTTTGTTATTGTTTGGTCTTTTAGGTCTGCAATCCTTCGCATTATTAATGTCGACTATTCATTTGGGTAAACCAATGAAGTTTTATCGTGGCTTTAATAATCTAAAGTATTCTCCTGTTAGTCGTGAAGCAGCCTGTTTGATGATCTTCTTTAGTTTCTTAGGTTTGTATACGCTTATGAGTTTCTTGCCTGTACTCTTTGACGTGAGTAGCGCTAAGTTGCAAACGAGTTTGACTATGATTGGTTGGATAGCCAGCATCTTTGGCATTATAGCTTTATTTTTTATGCATAAAATTTATCGCATCAAAGCGAGACCTTTTTGGAATCATTGGCAAGTTTTGACCAGTTTCTATGGCATTATGCTCTCGTTTGGTGGATTAGTTGCAGGCGTTTATTTAGGTTTAGCGCATTTATTATTCGCGCAAACAGCCTCACCTGTTTTAGAGTTTGCCGCTGCCATGATTTTAGCCGGTGTTCTGCTTGAAGCCACGGGACTATTTTTTCACGCTCGCGATATGCACAAGCAAGAGGGTGAGGGTGGTGCATCGCATTATCAGCAATTGACCACCTTTGGTAAAACCTATTGGTTGCGAAACATTCTGCTCCTTGTCTCGATAGCCATGGCGGCAGGTTTAGCACTTAATATTTTATCAGGACTGTTATTTTTCCTTGCCTGGGGACTCATAGTAGTTTCGGTTTTTTTATCAGCCTTTATCGGCCGATCTTTGTTTTATGTCTTGGTCATACCAACGACGATGCCAGGTGCTTTTTTCTGGCACAACAAAGGTTTTGAGCAGCATGCTTGTGAGACTGGTTTAGCGGATATGCCACAAGTAGGGGTAATTCCTCATGGCCATTAGTAAGGAGCGCAGCGTGGCTTGTTTAAAGTTAGATGATAAAAACATAGAGCTTGATGATGAAGGTTTTCTATTGGATCCTGAAGACTGGACGGAAGAGGTCGGATTTAAGTTAGCGGATACCATCGATATAGAAATGGATGAAAAAAAGTGGGAAATTGTAAATATGGTCAGAGACCTTTTTATTGAAACCCAGTGCATCCCTGAAGCGCGGACTATACTTAAAATTTTACGAGAACGTCACGGTAAGGAAATTGCGACACGCAAATATCTTTACGCGATGTTTCCTTATGGTTATGGTCAGCAAGCTTGTAAAATCGCGGGTATGCGCAAGCCACTTAAAATTATGCTTGATCTATAAGTTAGCTTTTATTCCTTTATAATCTTCAGGTCAAGTTTTCCTGTTTGATCCAAACTATAGAACAGCAGTGAGGCATGCCTCACTGCTGTTCTATAGTTGATCGCGTAAGAACGATAACCAATATCTGCTGTAGCCCGGCTCTTCACGCGTGCACGGATGCACGTGGTAGAGCAACGCAGGAGC
>QIKQ01000089.1 GCA_003233075.1 Gammaproteobacteria bacterium | reverse complement strand
ACTATGTCGAGCGCTTGGACCGAGTGAAAACGTGTCATAGTATGCAATTGGGCCGTCGCAGTAGACGGGCTGTGAGAAATGCGGGCTAGCTCCAGCTGTTATTATTAAGTGTATAACTCCGCTTTGGCGGATTGCTTCAAACACTCTGCGTTTCGCAATAACGTTAGAGGCTTTACCGAACTTGCCTTTCCAAATCATCGCTATCATCTAACTCTAAGCCAGTATTTTTATCTGCTAAATTCGCCATTTCTATTAAACGACTCGAAGTGCGCTGAAAAGGAAATGAATGAAGCCTACCTTGATACAATTTTTCAGGACTAATCTCAGCAGTGTAGTAAAATTCTACGCCAAAATCATAAAACGCATCAATCATATGAATAAATCTCAATGCGGCATTTTCATTCACTTCATTAAAGATAGGAATAGAACTAACGGCCACCTTGGGATAAATTTCTGCAATTTTAAGGTAATCGGCTGTTGATCTAGTTGTATTACATATTTCGTCGAAGTCAAACCAGGCTAAAGAACTATTTGCCGCTATGGTAACGATTAATCGATTATTAATTGCTAAATGGCGATCGTAATGTTTTTCCTTTATACCCTCTTGCTCAATAATTTTTTTAAGCTTTGATTCAGCTTGATTGTGTGCATTAGATGTTTCGCTCAAGCGATAATCTATACCCGCCACTAGTTCAATCTCAATCGTATGAGCACCTATTTGCGCTATCGCGGGTAAAAATTTTTTTCTTTGTAATCCGTCTTTATATAGCTCCTTAGGTGGGATGTTAGACGTAGTAACTAAAATTATTTCATTCTCAAAAAGTGGTTTAATTAAACCGGCCAATAACATTGCATCCGCAATATCTTGCACATGAAATTCATCAATAAATAATATTTTAATTTCAGATGCCAACTGTGCCGCTAATAAATCCAGTGGATTAACCTGACCTTTTAGCTTAGACAATTGCTCATGTATAGACTGCATAAATTGATGAAAATGAACTCGCTTTTTGCGACTACCGGGCAATGACTTATATAACATATTCAGGATATAGGTCTTGCCTCGCCCTACTCCACCCCAAATATAAAGCCCCCTAATCGGCGGCTGAGAAAATCCTATTTTATCTTTAAGTCGTTGCCATACACTTGGCTGAGACAATTCATTTTTTAATAATTCTTGATATAATATTTGAGCATAATGTATCACTTGCTCTTGCTTGGGGTCATAAACAAACCCTGACGATGCTACATCATGTTGATACATCTCTAATGGTGACATGCTGTTAACACTTATCACTTAATTTTCTCGACATCGTGAACTATTTCTTTATTTCATAAAAATAATCTGTATGATCATAGCTTAAAGATAATGAAATGAGAGAGGCTGATATTAGCAATTATCCCATTAGCAAATATCACTCTAAGCTTCATCTCAATATTCAACAAAATAAAGCAATTAACATATAATACTTTCTTATAGTCTGGCACAGAACATGCCAATATTCAAAATAATGATATTTTGGCTATAGTTTGACTATAATAAATAAAGTGACAGACCGCATTATACATCACATATTGACTCAAAAAGTCGTCTCGAATTAGAATTAAATCTAGTTAGTAAATTGGAGTATTGGGTGGCACAACTATTAACATTATCTAAAGCAGCACGCATAGTTGGTGTCAAACGTGATATTTTGCAAGTTAAAATTCGCCAAGGCGAATTAAATACTTTTGAAGGCTTACTTAATTTAGATGAGCTAATTCGCTTATACCCGCACACCCAAGTCGAAGACGATTTTATGTTGGAACGAGTTTCTAACATCAAGGCGAATGCCATCCACAAACTTAGAGATGATGTTGATAGTGGCAATACCAGCATCCTCAGTAACAAAATCCAAGAAATGAGACAAGCCTTAGCGGAAGAACGGAAAAATATTCAAATACTAAGTAAGCTTTTAGATTCAATCAGAGTCGAACTAAATGAACGCGGGCAAATAAAGCAAACTGAATTAAGTAGCGTCATTGAACAAACACTCGCTTCTATAAACACCCAAACCAAAGACGTAGTACCGATAAGTTACAGCGAGGAAAATAATTTTTATACCAATAATATAAATTTAAAACCCAGTTCACGCCATTTTCCCATCGATACTAGTGATACTATTTTAGAGGCCGCCCTTAAATCTGGCCTTAGCATTAATTATGCTTGCAGCGATGGCAGTTGCGGAAAATGCAGGACTAAAGTGACTTCGGGTATGACTAGGCAAACTAAATATCATGAATACCGTTTAAGCGAAAATGAAAAAAACCAAGGCACTGTTTTAAGTTGTTCCTACACGGCCTTAACAGACTTGGAGCTCGAAGCCGACATTGCCACTAAAAGCAGCGATCTAGAAAATCGAAAAATTAATGCAAATGTAAAAATGATTGCACACAATAATATCGCGACTGTCATCACTCTAAAAACCCCAAGCAATAGTAGATTTCGTTTTTTAGCTGGCCAACAAACCAAAGTCACATTTCCCAATAAGAAATCAGCTGTATTTCCTATTGCCAGTTGCCCGTGCGAAGACAGAATGATTCAAATTCATATCCCCTCTGATTCTAATCAGCTGACAGATGATCTAAATATTAATGACCCAATAGAGATCGAAGGCCCCTACGGTGATTTTTTACTAAATATTGATTCTCACAATCCAATTGTATTTATAGCCTATGAAACTGGCTTTAGTCATATTAAAAGCATCATTGAGCAAGCGATCGCACTAGACTCAACAAATAATATATACTTCTATTGGATATCGCACAGTAATTCTTCATTTTACTTTAATAATTTGTGTCGAGCATGGATGGATGCAATTGATAACTTTAATTATGACTCGATTTTAATTGATAATAAAACTGAGGGTTCAGAGGTTAAAGACTCAGCTTCTCATTTTTATATACAAACAGCCTTAGAATATATTGACAATTCCATTTCTCACCTAACACTTTATGACTTCTATTTAGCTGTGCCCAATTCAATGGTTGATACCAGCCTTCAGTTTTTAGGCGCACGCGGAGTAGCCAAAAGTCAAATTATGATTAATTCTTTTTAGTTTCCCATAAGTTTTATTGTAAACATCTAACCCACTCAATTCCATTATCTACCAAGCTTTCAATAGTCTAATCTCTTTGTACTAGCTGAATAATTCAGCTAAACTAGCCCCCATTTAGTGAAAACCGAGCTAATTTTACCTTAACTTTGTGACTACCTTAATTTCTTACTACCTTAACTAAAGCGGAAAAAATATGGATCAGGAATTTAATACAGAACCAATGACAACTGTCCAACTTTCGCATGGTAAAATTACTATTCTGGGTACAGCTCACGTCTCTAAAGCCAGCGCAATCACTGTAAGAAACCTAATAGATTCGGATGAATACGATGCAGTCGCGGTCGAATTATGCCAAAACCGTTACACCTCTATTGTTGACCCTGATGCCATTACTCGCATGGATTTATTTCAGGCAATTAAAACTGGCAGAATTCCCATGATCACCTCGAACCTTGTATTAGGTGCATTTCAGCAAAGAATTGCCGATCAAGTTGGAGTAGAACCTGGTGCCGACATGCGCAGCGCCATAAGCAAAGCAGAAGAAAAAGAAAAACCTCTTATATTAATCGACCGAGAAATTGGCATTACGTTAAAACGAATATACCGTAACATTCCCTGGTACCAGCGAATTAAATTATTTTCTGCGTTAATCGCCAGTATTTTTTCTTCGCAAAAAATAGACGAAGACGAAATTGAAAAACTAAAACAAGGCGACATACTCGAAAGCTCATTTACTGAATTTGCCGAAAAAGATTTAGATTTATTTAAACCTTTAATTGACGAACGCGATCAATTTATGGCAGCTAAATTACTAAAAGAGACCAAAGAAAAAAATCATAAAAATACCTTAGCCGTAGTTGGTGCTGGGCACATGAAAGGCATCGCACGCTACTTAACTGAACTAGATGCGCCTGACAAAAAAATCAAAGAACTTAACCAAATTCCGCAAGGTTCTAAATGGCTAAAAATAGTGCCTTGGATCATAGTTGCGATAATTTTAATAGGTTTTGGAATCGGTTTTTTACAAGATAGTAAAGTAGGCTGGGAAAATATTAAGATATGGATACTCTATAATGGAATTTTTTGCGCAGTGGGTGCAGCACTTGCTACAGCACATCCTTTAACTATTATAACTGCCTTTGTCGCCGCACCCATTACCTCACTTAACCCTCTAATCGGGGCGGGTATGGTCACGGGTGCGGTTGAAACCTATTTAAGACAACCCAATGTGAAAGACTTTACCCAGCTTAGACACGATGCATCAAGTGTTGGTGGCTGGTGGAAAAACCGCGTCACTCGCATCTTACTGGTCTTCATGTTTAGCAGCTTAGGCTCTGCTATTGCAACTTGGGTGGCCGGCGCGAAAATTATAGCCAATCTTACTTAATCGACAGAACGAACCCAACGCGCGACCTCAACTTACGAAGTATTGGGAAGTACCTGATGAAACACCGTAGGTGGTTCTGAGGTGAAGCAAGTCGTGAGATTATTAGAACTTGCGTTGCAAGTTCGATGTATCCTTAATGAAGCCCGCAGGGATTCTAAAGGGCGTCGTGGTGAGAGCGCGAATGCGCTCGACACTACCCGCGTTAGCGTCATGAGCAAGCAAAGCTTGCGAACTGATCTCGTGAGTTCAATCATTATCGTTACGAGATTGCTTCAAACGCTTTGCGTTTTCGCAAAGACGGGAATAGCGATGAGATTTTTGTTAAAGTAAAACGAGCCCTCGCGTAATCGTAATAATCTCATTTTAATAGCACCCCAAGCTAAATAGTTGAACTATAAAGATCCTACGCATCCTTCGGATGCTCAGGACGCCAAGCGGATTGCTTCACCCCTCGCTTACGTTCGGGTTCGCAACAACCTAAGAATATTAGCCGTGAGCATGTTGTCAAAAACAGAGTAAAGCTGTTGCGCCTTAATTAAAATCAAACTTTGTCCAAATAGGGCAATGATCCGAAGGTTTAGTCATTGCTCTTACTTCATAATCAATTCCGGACTCTTCAATTTTAGCCATTAATGACTTGCTTGCCATGATTAAATCAATACGCAGTCCACGTTTTGGTTCTTTATCAAAACCTTTACTACGATAATCAAACCAACTAAAACGATCTTCAAGCTCTGGGTTAAGATTTCGATAACTATCTTCCAGTCCCCAATCAGATATGAGTTTAAGCCAATCGCGTTCTTCGGGTAGAAAACTAGTTTTACCTGTTTTTAACCAGCGTTTTTTATTATCTTCACCAATACCTATATCAAAATCTAAGGGGGCGATATTCATATCTCCCATTAAAATAATATTTTGCTCGGGACTAAATTCTGTATGCAAAAACTTAAGCATATCCTGATAAAATTTCTCCTTAGCCGGAAATTTAGTTTCATGTGCTCTGTTTTCGCCTTGTGGGAAATAAGCATTAATAACCGTATAACTTTGCCCGCCTATATTAAACTCAGCGCTGATTACTCGGCGTTGATCGAGCTCTTGATGGTCTGGAAAACCTTTCTTTACCCAGACAGGCTGATTTTTAAATAATAAGGCTACTCCATAATGGGTTTTTTGCCCAAAAAACTCAGCTGAATATCCAAGTGACTCGACCATTTCAAGCGGAAACTCGTGATCCTGTACCTTGCTCTCTTGGATGCCGATGACATCAGGATTATGCCTTGCAATAATTTTTTCCAATTGATGCTGTCTAACACGAATACCGTTAGTATTAAATGAGACCACTGTTAACATTTTTTTATCCTATAAAAATAATTAGTAATATCGCAAAAATAAGGCTTATCACCTCTGGAAACCTCTGATTAATTCAGAGGTTCTTGCGACACAGGGATGTGTCGCCAAAATTGATCCCTGTAAGCAATTTATTTTGTGAGCCAAGCAAAAACCACGCTTTTTGCTTGGCATGCTCTGACAATTCATGGATGAATTGATCAGAGCTTCCATAAGAGATATGAAACAAACTCCACCTATTCCCTTGTGATTAGCATGAACTATTCTGCCCTAACTGCTGTATAATATCACCTAAGCACTTTAGTCTTATCAACTTGGTCTTATCATCTTGAGGTTAGCAGCATGAGTACCCAAGCAATAATAGAAGAAAAACTAAACACCCAGCTTAATCCAGAACACCTGCAAGTCATTAATGAAAGCAGCAATCATAATGTACCTGAAGGTAGTGAGTCACATTTTAAGGTTGTCGTTGTTTCAAATAAATTTAGTGAAAAATCATTAATTAATCGCCATCGTATTATAAATGAAATTTTACAGGATGAACTGGCGGGTAAGATTCATGCCTTAGCGATTCACGCTTACACAGCAGAAGATTGGTCAGAAAAAAATAAACAAGCACCCGACTCCCCCGATTGCAAAGGTGGTGACGGAACATTTAAAAACGCTTAGATTCAAAAAAAATAGTTAAAGATGAATAGTTAAAGACAAATAGTTTATGGATATTCAATTTAAAGCAAAAGACAATACCGTCATGGTTGATCAAATCGCGATAGGAGGCTCACATCCTGTCGTTGTCCAATCAATGACAAATACCGATACCGCTGATATTCAATCAACCGTTAGTCAAATTGACGCCCTCGCTAAAGCGGGTTCAGAGCTGGTGAGAATTACCGTTAATAATGCAGAGTCTGCCGCCGCTGTTGGACAAATAAAAGATCAATTATTAGCAATAAAGCAGAATGTACCCATCATTGGCGATTTTCATTTTAATGGGCATAAATTACTAAGCGAATATCCAGACTGCGCCCAAGCACTGAGTAAATATCGAATAAACCCTGGCAATGTAGGCCGGGGTAAAAAACGCGATACACAATTTGCGACCATGATTGAATTGGCGTGCAAATACGATAAACCTGTACGTATTGGTGTTAATTGGGGAAGTTTAGATCAGGCATTACTGGCAAAACTAATGGATGAAAATTCCAAGCTTAGTTCACCAAAAGAATCGATCGAAATTATGCAGCAAGCGGTTATTGAGTCTGCATTGCAAAGCGCACAACAAGCTGTTGATATCGGGCTCGCAAAAAATAAAATAATTCTTTCCTGTAAAATGAGTCATGTTCAAGACCTAGTTCAAGTCTATAGCAAACTTTCAACTTTAAGTGAATATCCGCTCCATTTAGGTCTCACTGAAGCCGGCATGGGCATTAAGGGTATCGTTGGCTCAACTGCCGCATTAAGTATTTTATTGCAGCAAGGCATAGGCGATACAATTCGAGTTTCATTAACGCCAGAACCTGGCAGTGATCGCAGCCGAGAAGTTTATGTGGCACAAGAAATACTGCAGAGCCTAAACCTGCGAGCGTTCACGCCAGCCGTTACCGCCTGCCCTGGCTGCGGTCGTACGACCAGTACTTTTTTTCAAGAATTGGCAAAACAAATTCACGATTATGTTCGTCTAAAAATACCACTTTGGCGCACACAATATGAAGGCGCTGAACAACTTAAAATTGCTGTGATGGGTTGTGTCGTCAATGGTCCCGGTGAAAGCAAACTTGCCAATATTGGTATTAGTTTACCAGGAAATGGAGAGAAACCAGTCGCCCCCGTCTACGAGGACGGGGTTAAAACTGTTACCTTGAAAGGCGACAGTATCGCAACCGATTTTCAAGCCTTAATTGAAAAATATGTGACGAGTCACTATACAACTAAAACCAAAAGCGATTAAACCGCTCTCATTCGCGCCTCAACTTCGGCAGGCGCAGTGGTGGTATTGCCTTGCATCATATTAACAATTATTTCTTCTGCATCAGGACTGCCCTTGGCTCGTTCTTGATACAAATGCACTGCTAATTTCGCATGCTGGCTGTCGGATAGATCCCATTCAAATCGCTCAACAATCTGACGTGTTACCATTAAACATTCTGCCAACTCATCGGCCTTAATCATGGGTTCTTTGACACCATACTGAAGCCACTCAGGTGTTACTTCTAATGCTTGAGCGATTTTATGTATGTTAGCGACGGAAATATTTTTTCCATCTTCCCACATTGAGACAGATGCGCGAGACACTTCAACTTGGCGAGCAAGCTCGGCTTTAGTCATCGACTTTTTTTCTCTTGCTAGTTCGATACGTTCTGCAATCATAATTTTCTCCCTGATATGATCTTGGAATTAAACGGATTAAAAATGATCTTGTAGCTTAGAATGTTAAGGTCAACACCCTTACAATTCACTTACAATTGACAACATAGAATCAAAAAAGATCATTTTTTTACATGAATTTGACATTTACTGCGGTTAATCGCCTTAGATCAGCGATTCTAATATCAACCGCGATCGCGGTTGCCGAAAATAATAAGGCTAGTGACTTGCAGCGCGCAAATTAGTTATTGCGTTTCTAGACCGAGTCTTAATTACCTGTAAAACACTCGGGACCACACTTCCACTATTGCCTTCTAGGAATTCGTTTGCCAGCCTTTGCGCGCAATCACTAATTTGATTAGCCATTGTCGAGAGCATCGACCTTACATAGGTAGGTTTTATACAAACTTCTTTAGCAAAGCTATTCCAACGTCTTGCGATAATCCAACTCGGTCTGTCTTCACCACCAATCTTCATTGCCAAGGGTTGACCAGTTCCCTCGTAAATTGACGTGCTTGATAAATCACAAAATGGCGCCAATCTTGGCCCCTCTAATGTTACTACAAAAGCAAGGTTCTTTGCATGAGCATTGTGATTTCCTATAAGATAATTGAAAACCACCCACTTTAGCAAGAAGTTAGTATCTATAAGCGGATTAATTGAATAACGTCTAATAAGCTCAAAACACTGCTTTAGACTAGGTCCACCTTCTTTTTCGTATTTCAAATGGGGTGCCAGATTTAGCATTTGGCAAAAATCTTCTTGATGAATTCGGTGCACGCGTCCATCTTTAGTGCGTTTTCGATCACTACGTTCTACAAGATAGTGATTTTTAGAGCCTTTTTTTAATACACCCTTGACAACATTTAAGCCCAATAAACTACCCAATTCAGTGCAAAATGCCTCATTTTCGACTGAATGCTCTAAACCCTGTTGTTCCGGTTTAATAATATGCGAACTAGGTGCGCCTTCAACTGGGAGAAACATTTCATTATTTTGTATAAAAATAGGTAATTTTTCTTCGCTACCGGATATCGACATGCGCACTCCTTGCTCACCCGCTAACAAAGGTTGGTCGATTAAGTGGCTTGTGAATTCATTTAAATCTGTTTCACTAATTGGCCTATAAATATATTTGTTATGCGCAAGCTGATCTTTTGAGAATACGCTAATATTCCCAACACAATCACCTGCAATGGCAGACAATAATTGAAAATCATTATTCATCGACAAATTCAAATTATTGGCAATTTGTTCGCGCATTTTATCTTCAGGTAATAAATTAGTAAAAAAGGGTCGCAATTTATCTGCATCTATAGGCGATGCTTGTAATGGCTGTGCTAATGAAATAGGCAGTGCGTTGGGTTTACTGAGCCATTCTTCACTGTACTGAAAAGTAAACTGTTCGTTCGAATCTAACCAAAGTTGACCAACCTGCTCATGGTCTCTGCAAACAGTTAGGCTATCCTTAGGGTAGGAGGTATTCACTCTCATTGCCCTCTATCCAGCCACCCACGTGGGTTTATAGATACCTCAAAGCCAAGACAAGATAAAACTTGCAATACTTTTCCTAATTCTAAAGTTGTTTTGCCATTTTCCAATTCAGATAAGAACCGGGTACCTACATTGCACAAAGCAGATGTTTGCGCTTGAGTTAATTTATTTTGCTTACGTTTTGCACGTACCATTTGGCCTATATCAGCCGGATAAACAATATTACCAGTCTCTATCATTTGATTGGTCATTGAGTTTCCTAAAATATTCGATACCTTGTTTTCCAATACTTCGATCAAGCATTAATCAGTACACCTAACCGCACAGGCATGATATAACAGGCTTTAACATCTTAAAAGGAGTATTTGATCACAAATTAGACTGTTAACTAATTATTAAATATTAATATACCTATGTTCCAAATTAAGTTTAGAGGCTAACTTAACATTCTGTCATTTTTTTACAATTTACTTACAACTAATATATGCGCCTGTAGGATTCGAAAGCCGAACACAGAACCAGATGAATAAAAATTTAGTTCATTGAAAAAATGATGGTAAATCATTTCGAAGCAATCTCCTAAACGAATTGACGATGTACTTCTTTGGAATAAACAGTTGAATTTTGCAGATCGCCACACAACCTTCGGTTGCTCGCGACGACGAAACGATTTAGATGAAACGATTTAGATAATAGTGTCGAACGCTACGCATTCTGTTATTTGATTCCAACATTATGAGTTTGGAGATTGTTTCGCTAGGTTCTGCGAACCCATCTCAGCACATGCTCGCAACTTGCTTCACAAGAGCTCCTTCAGTTTCGTCGCTCATCCAAGCTACGGTGATTTCCTGTTTATTTGGCATGAACTGTTACTATAGAGATATTGTCCCGGCCGCCTCGGTCTAATGCCGTCTTAATGAGATAATCACACACACTATCCTTACCTTTTGCTGCACACATTATTTTTTCAATCATGCGATCGTTAACTTCTTTATTCAAACCATCAGTGCATAATAAATAACCATCATCTTTTTCGAATGTTTCAAAAATAACGTCAAGTTGTAAAATAGTATGTACGCCAACTGCTCTTGTTAAATAACGAGAAGAGGGATGATTTATCGAATTTTCTTCTTCAACTACACCTAAGTCTATTAATTTTTCAAGCTCACTGTGATCTTTTGTTAGTCTTTGCAGACATCTATCTCGAAGTCGATAGAGCCGACTATCGCCCGCCCATATAATCGCTAGTTTACTTTCACGGACAAGCATAACAACGACTGTGCTGCCCATTCTTTTTCCGACTCCGATTCGTGATGCTAATAGAATCATTTCTCTATTAATATATTCCAATCTATTTTTAACATCATCAACAAAAACTTCTAGCGTCTCGAAATTAGGCGCATCACTGAGAATATCGATAACCATTTGACTTGCTAAATCACCTGCCTCATAACCACCCATGCCGTCTGCGATTATCCACAAACCAAGTTCGGGGGCGCTGTGAACGGCGTCTTCGTTGGTTTTACGAATTCGTCCAATTTCAGAACGTGTTTTTGATTGCCATTGAATACTGGCCATGTGTTAAATTGTCGCCTGCTATTTTTAGACTAATGTTATTTAGACTGATATTAATTAGACTAGTATAGATCAATAGAAAAACATAGATCGATAGACTGACATAGACCAATTAATTTCACTGATTGCGTCAATATCGAAAGCTTCATTTCAGATATTATGTTAATACACGCTGAAATAAAAAAAATACACAGTAGAAATTAACAACAAAGAATCTTGGAGTTGCAGTTTAGAATGCAATTAAGGACACCTCTAAAAATTAGGATATTTGTGCGCTGGCAAGGCGGAGAGCTTTTTAAAAACGCAGTTTACACGCAGATTATCGCTATCCAACCCCGCATTTTAAAAAGTTCGACAACGCCGCCAGCGTGCAAATAGACACAATTAGAGGTGCCCTTAACGTGAGTAATACAATGCAATTGCGACTACCACCGCGATTACTAACATTATTATTAACATAGAAGCTCTACTTTTTGATTTAGTTTTTCGAGTTACAGTGACTGCTACATCCGTCTTTATTTTTTTGTTGTCATTAACACCGACGTTAGCTTCTGGAATTGTAATCGTTTTTGTTAATTTATTTTCAATGTTTGGCTCTTGGTTTAGCCCTTGGCTAATTTCTTTAAGCTCGACTGTGGGTTTAGCCTGCCACCAATTTTCTCTTGGATCAACACCTTCGGCCGCTTTGCGCCGAAACAACTTATTATTTAGCGGGCTTGGTTTACTATTACTCGCCTTATGTTTGCTCATGTAAGCAGAATCATTTAGCATGTTGAGCGCATTAGTTGCCATCTCTGACTCAACCATTTTTAAAAAATGCGCAAAACCCATAATCGAATCAGCCAGCGCATGTTTTGATTTATCCAGCCAATGTATCTCTTTTATGTCACCTTTATTAAGTTGGTATAACAAGGCTCTAAATTTTTTTCTGGTTTTTCTGTCAATCGACAGTTTTTCATTTACCACTAAACCAGTTACTTTTTGTTGCCGATGTTTTCGCATTATTTTTGTTTTTGCCTTATTCAATTTAAAGCCTTCATCTTCGATAATTTTGCGACAACGCCAAAGTAATTTTTGTACATTCTGGGCTGGATGAGCTCGAGTTGAAAAACTCAAGTCATCTGCATAACGTGTATAAACATAATCCATTTTAGTTGCCAAGCCTGCAAGTCGACGATCTAAATGTCGGCATAAAATATTACTGATCGCTGGACTGGAAGGTGCCCCTTGCGGCAATTTACGCTCGCCTTTGCCAATATAGTAAGGCTGATCATTTAACATTACTTCATTAAAATCGTACTCGGTGCACAACAAAGCCAAAACAGTTGCTAATTGGTGTGAATAACCTAAAGATCGAAATAAGCCTTTTACTCTTGGGTAGCTAATAGTTGGAAAGAAATTATCTAAATCAAGATTAACAACAATTTGAGAGCCAATATGAGGTCTAGCATTGCTGCATATCGAGCGACCCTTAACAAAGCCATGGACTGCTGAATGCAGCTCGATTTTATTTAATATGTTATCAAGTATCCAATATTGTAAACGCTTTAGCCTCGGCATTGGTGCAGAAATTTTGCGAACCCCACCTGATTTTTTTTTCATTTCAAAAGTACGATAATGCCTAATGGTTGAAATTTTCTTTGAGTAACTTAAAAATCGAAGCTCAGCTAAACTGACGCCCATTTTTTCTGAAAGCTCATCGACACTTTTAATGACATCTAAATTATGCAAGGCTAGTCTGTCTCTAGAAAATTCTTTGTCTTCTAGACCCGATGAGATCCCCTTGCCTATATGTGAGATTTCCTTAGTTTGCTTCAATAACCACAACCGGTGACGTTCGCTTAATTTAGGCTTATCTTGTTCGGCTTGCTCAAAGTAAATTCGATTAAAATCACGCGTGCTTGTAACTGATAAGCTAGGGGGTTTAGCCGATTCTGGTTTTTCCTGGCCCAAATGTTCTTTATTGGAGTTTTCTTTATTCGAATTCTCTAAGGCCGTCTCTAAAGCGAGTTGTTTTCTAAGCATCGCCAATTCATCGTCAGTAAATTCACTCTCATCTGCTAAAAAACCCAAACGCCACATTTCATCTAAAATCGGATAACTCGATAGACTTGGCAACTCTACATCAGATTTATTGGATTCAGATTTGGATTTCGATTTGGTGATTGTAAGATCAGGCATTTAGCTCTCTCAAATTTTATTTTTATATGAATCTGAATTTTACGCTTGAAGCATTCTCACCTAAAACGTGACAGCAACTGCTCTTCGTACAGCTCCTAAGACTGGGTCGCTCCACACGATACGGGACGCCCCTATTATCGCTCATTGACTTCGGAGAAGTCACACCGCAATAGCGATAATGGGGGTTGTCCCGTCAAGTAATGAGCGGACCAGTGATGCATGTAGTGTCTATTAACAAGAACGGCGATACACCGCTCAATAAGCAAGGTACAGAATCGCTGCCACGTAGACTTAGTCTACCAAGCTCCCTTTCTGTACACAATGCAAATTACCTAAATGAAGCACAATCATATTGTGTATAAATTTCTTGGAATCGAGCAATTATTAGACAA
Source organism: Gammaproteobacteria bacterium (assembly GCA_003233075.1). Lineage (GTDB taxonomy): Bacteria > Pseudomonadota > Gammaproteobacteria > SZUA-21 > SZUA-21 > SZUA-41. The sequence continues at coordinate 363 of QIKQ01000089.1, read as the reverse complement.
CTATTTTAATCAAGTTACTAGTCCGCCTTGGCGCCCTGAGCAACTACAAGTTGCGAAGTGATCTCATCACTATTCCCGTCTTTGCGAAAACGCAAAGCGTTTGAAGCAATCTCGTAACTATTATGATTGAATTGACGAGATCACTTCGCAAGCTTTGCTTGCTCAGGACGCTAGCCCGCTTTTCTCACAGCACTTCGTCGCGAGATGGTTTATCAGAACTCGCATAGCGAGTTAAGTGTATCCTTAATGAAGCCCTAAGGGATTCTAAAGGGCAAGCGTGTGCTATGACTGGATTTCGCGACCGAGAAATGCGCAGGCATAGTCGACACTATGTCGAGCCTTTCGACCGAGTGAAATCCAGTC